>NZ_AFAL01000349.1 GCF_000193225.1 Verminephrobacter aporrectodeae subsp. tuberculatae At4
TGTTGCAGATCCCCCGCGGGGAGGTGTTTTGCTGCGCGTCAGCGCGCTCACGAGCAGCGTCAGCAAGAGCCCGCAGGGGACACCGAACACGCCTGCGGAGACGGGTTGGATCCCGAACCAGAGTTCGTCGGCCCAGGGCCAGTGGGGCAGGGTCTGGAGCGCCGGCGCGCGCGAGAGCATGTAGTACAGCGTGAGCGCCAATCCGCCGAGCATTCCCGCCACGGCACCCTGCCGCGTGGTACCCCGCCAGAAGATGCCGAGCAGCATGGCGGGAACGAAGGCCGACGCCGCGAGCGAGAACGACGCCGCCACCAGCGGCAGGATGTCCGCGGGTTTGAGCGTCGCCACGAAGGCCGCCGACAGGGCCACCGCGAGCAGGGTGAACTTGCTCAGGATCACGCGCTGCTCGGCAGACGCCTGGCGACCCGCCTGGTGGTCCGTTCCCTGAAAGTACAGGTCGCGCACCAGCGCGTTGCTGATGGTCAGCAGCAGGCCGTCGGCCGTGGACAGCGCCGCCGCCAGGCCACCGGCCGCGACCAGGCCGGAGACCACGTAGGGCAGTCCGCCGAGCTCGGGGGTGGCGAGCATGATGAGGTCGGCGCCGAAGCGGATTTCGCCAAACTGGATCAGGCCATCGCCATTCACGTCTTCCACCGAGAGCAGCGCGCCATCGACCCGCGCCCATTGCGCCATCCAGTTGGGCAGCGCGTCGAAATGGCTGCCCACGAGGTTCTGCATGACTTCAAACTTCACCAGCGCGGCCAGCGCGGGCGCGCTCAGGTACAGCAGCGCGATGAAGAATACCGACCAGCCCACGGACGCGCGCGCCGCTGCCACCGAGGGCGTGGTGTAGTAGCGCGTGAGCAGATGCGGCAGGCCCGCGGTGCCGACCATCAGGCAGAACATCAGCGCCAGAAAGTTGCGCCGCGCGAGCGTGTAGTCCTGCTGCTCCTGCGGGCTGCCATGGGGGTCGCCCGCGTAGGCCCGGCTGTGCGGCGGCAGCCCGCCCAGGGGGTAGGCGCGCGCGTGGTTCTCGTGCATCTCGTGGCGCCAGAGCGCCCGCGCGCTGGCGGCGTCGTGCGGCAGCGCCGCCAGCTCGCGGCTGGCCGCGACG
>NZ_AFAL01000348.1 GCF_000193225.1 Verminephrobacter aporrectodeae subsp. tuberculatae At4
CCATAATTTGTAGCACAGATTGTTGGATGAAATACAAACTAATCTTGCTTACTTATTTCAAAGCGAGGGCACATATTTCCGCCTTGTGGGAAGAAACGGACAAAGAGTTGACAAAAAGCTTACAACACCTGGTATTCCCAGGCGGTCTCCCATCCAAGTACTAACCAGGCCCGGCCCTGCTTAGCTTCTGAGATCAGACGAGATCAGGCGTACTCAGGCCGGTGTGGTCGTAAGCGAGAAACTATCTCTTGGTGCACTATATAAAGTCAAAGTGACACTATATAAAGTCAAAGTGAGTGTGATTAACAGCTGTTGCATTTTCACCATGTATCTTTGTGTCAGTCAAAAAGTGGAAGAAATTGCATATACTGCAGCCA
>NZ_AFAL01000347.1 GCF_000193225.1 Verminephrobacter aporrectodeae subsp. tuberculatae At4
TGCGCCGTCAGAGCCAGAAGTCGCCGTGCGCCACGTTTGATGCCTGCCCCACGATGGACAGCGGCATCTGCGCTGCGGCGCCGGGGGCGGTGATGACGCCGTTGGCTTGGCCGTCGGCGTCGAACGGTCCGCCATCGGTGATTGCAAAGTCCAGCCGCAGCCGCCCGCCCTTGCTCACCATCTTGCCGCCGTAGGGCGCACTGCTCAGGTTGATCCAGGTGCCGGTGCTGTCCTGGACCCAGTAGCCGTTGACGCCCAACGCCGGGTCCAGATACAGGCTGAACGTCTCGCTGCTGTGGCCTGCGGCCAGCATCGTCTCGAAGCGCAGCAGTCCGAGGGGCATCT
>NZ_AFAL01000346.1 GCF_000193225.1 Verminephrobacter aporrectodeae subsp. tuberculatae At4
GGTGGCGTTGCGCCGCGGGGCGCCGGGGATTCCCGATGGCGCCTCGCGCGCATCCGCCGGGCTGTTCTTCGTGGGCCTGCTGTGCACGGCCGTGGGCTCGGCGGTGTACCACTGGCAGCCGCAGGACGCGGGCCTGCTGTGGGACCGGCTGGGCATGGCGCTGCCTTTTGCGGGCGTGCTGGGCTTGGCCGCGGCCAGCCGCGTGAGC
>NZ_AFAL01000345.1 GCF_000193225.1 Verminephrobacter aporrectodeae subsp. tuberculatae At4
TGATGTAGGCGTACAGGCGCTCGAGCATGAGCAAGACCTGCGGCCGGCCCGCGACGTCGGGGTGGATGGTGATGGGGAACACCGCGTAGTCCATCTCGCGGTAGACCCAGTCGAACTGGTCGCGCCACAGCTGCTCGATGTCGCGCGGGTTCACGAAGCCGTGGCTGTTCGGCGACTTCTTGATGAACATCATCGGCGGCAGGTCGTCGAGGTACCAGTTCCCGGGGATCTCGATGAGCCGCGTTGGCGTGCCGCGGCGCAGCGGCTGCATCCATTCGTGCGCCTGCCGGCTGAAGTCGATCTTGGTCCAGCTGTCGCCGACGCGCACGTAGTACGGGTGGAAATCGTTGTGCATCAGCGAGTGGTCGTACTTGATCCCCTTCTTGAGCAGCAGCTCGTTGCTCACCGCCGAGAACTCCCACCAGGGCGCAACGTAGCCGGTCGGGCGCTTGCCGGACAGTTCCTCGACCAGGCCGATGCATTTGTCGAGCACCGCTTCCTCCTGCTCCGGCG
>NZ_AFAL01000344.1 GCF_000193225.1 Verminephrobacter aporrectodeae subsp. tuberculatae At4
AAATGGTATGGAGAGAAATAGTTCTATAATTCCTATAATAACTACAACCTAAAACTTCTTAACTGGGAATATTGAAGACTCATGTTAAAAGGAACCACCAGCTTTCATATGTTCTCATGTTCTGAGCAAGGAACTTAAACGTTAGCTTTCTTACATGGCACATATTGCACTTTTACTTTCTTCTCCAACACTTTGTTTTTGCATTATTTA
>NZ_AFAL01000343.1 GCF_000193225.1 Verminephrobacter aporrectodeae subsp. tuberculatae At4
CGAGCGCGCGCCAGCAGCCGTGCACCATGCCCACGCCGCACCATGAGCGCGCCGTTCCGCCGGCCGCCTGTATGCGTTCGGCGAACACGCGCGGGTCGTCGCGCAGCGGGTCGTGCTCGACGCCGATCGCCAGCGTGGGCGGCAGGCCGTCGAAGCGCTGCGCATTGAGCGGCGCAATCCAGTCCGGTGGCCGTGCTGCGCCCCAGTAGTGGCGGCGAAACGCATGGATGTCGGCGAGCGTGAGCATGGGCGCATGCGCTTCGGTATCGCGCGCGGGGG
>NZ_AFAL01000342.1 GCF_000193225.1 Verminephrobacter aporrectodeae subsp. tuberculatae At4
CTGCGAACTGCCCGGCTGGACCAGCGTGCAGTTCGTGCGCCCCGCGCATGGCCTGGTGGCGCTGCACGGCAGCACGGTGGTTCCCGTGACCGCGCTGGGCCTGCGCGCCGGCCGCAGCACGCAGGGCCACCGCTTCGAAGCCGCCGTCACGCCCGTGGTGCTGGCGGACGCCGACAGCTACGCCGCCACGCTGCGCAAGGACGGCGCCGTGATCGCCA
>NZ_AFAL01000341.1 GCF_000193225.1 Verminephrobacter aporrectodeae subsp. tuberculatae At4
GCCCTTGAGCGTTTGCGCCGGCGCCAGCGTCTGCGCGGCGCGCGCGGGCCACCAGCCGCCCGCCAGGGCCGCCGCCACGCCGAGCGCGCCGTAGCCCAGGGCGGCCGGCGCGCTCCATTGCAGCGCGGGCTGCACGCCGGCAAAGTAGCCACCGCCCAGGTCGCCGCCGAGCAGCCGCAGCGCCGCGGCGGCCAGCGCGCTGCCCAGCGCGATTCCCGCCAGGCTGCCCACCAGCCCCAGCGCCGCCGACTCGGCCAGCACCAGCGCCAGGCGCTGGCGCGGCGTGGCGCCGAGAACGGCGAGCAGCGCAAACTGCGGCGCGCGCTGCGCC
>NZ_AFAL01000340.1 GCF_000193225.1 Verminephrobacter aporrectodeae subsp. tuberculatae At4
AGCAGCACGTGGCCGCCATGCGCCACGCCGGCCAGATCGGCGACGCGCAAGCCCGCCTCTTCCCAGGTCTCGCGCGCCTGCGTGTCCGCGGCGCCGACCATCACGGCCACGTGGTCGATTTCCTGCAGTTCCACCATGCGGGCTGGTATTTCCCATCGTTCAATCTCGCCGACGCGGCGATCACCCTGGGCGTTGCCTGCCTCATCCTGGACGAGTTGCTGCGGGTGCGGCGCGGGCGCTGACCCCGCGCGCCACGCTCACAGCCCGAGAAACCCCGCGATCACCAAGCCGGCTTCCAGCGTGAACAGCCCCTGCACGAGCCACGCGCGCAGGGTGCTCGGCGGCAGCAGCTCGAAGCGCTGCACCTCGCCGTCCTGGTTGCAGGGCAGCATGCCGTCGGGCAGCCGGGCGCGGAACCAGTCGATGCGCTCGACCATGTAGCCCGCGCCGCCGCCGTCGCTGCTCGGGCGCTCGAGCAGCACGTGGCCGCCGTGCGCCACGCCGACCAGATCGGCGACGCGCAAGCCCGCCTCTTCCCAGGTCTCGCGCGCCAGCGCCTGCGCCAGCGTGTCCGCGGCGCCGACCATGCCGCCCATCAGCGTGTCCCACAGCCCCGGGTCGTTGGGCTTGTCCCGCGCGCGCTGCTGCACCCACATGCGGCCATCGGACGCCAGACCCACGAGGTGCACGGCGCACGTTCCCACGCCCAGCACGCGCACGGCACCGCGCTCCACCGTGGCCAGCCGCTCCCCCTGCGGGTTGCACACGGCCAGTTGC
>NZ_AFAL01000339.1 GCF_000193225.1 Verminephrobacter aporrectodeae subsp. tuberculatae At4
TAGGTAGCTCAGAAAAGCTCGCGCATGAGCATGGGCTACACCGTCAAGTTCACTGCCGAGTAGGTAGCTCAGAAACGAGGTGGCGCTGATTGATGCCGACGGGCAAGTGTTCACTGCCGAGTAGGTAGCTCAGAAAGATTCGGGCATTTGTGTATGCTCGCGCCAGATGTTCACTGCCGAGTAGGTAGCTCAGAAAGAGCTGGTCTCTGCAAAGTCGCCCTGCTCGGTGTTCACTGCCGAGTAGG
>NZ_AFAL01000338.1 GCF_000193225.1 Verminephrobacter aporrectodeae subsp. tuberculatae At4
CCGGCGCAGCTGGCCCTGCCACGCGCGCGAGCGCACGCCGGTGGACCTGGTGGACACGGTCGGTGCCGGGGATTGCTTTTTGGCGGGGCTGATCACCGCCCTGCTGGAGCGCCACGCACGCGGCCCGGACCTGTTGGCGCCGATGGACGAGGCGGACATGCACGCCGTGCTGCGGCACGCGCTGGCCAGCGCCAGCCTGTGCGTGGAACGCGTCGGCTGCGCGCCCCCGACGCGCGCAGAGATCGCGGCCCGGCTCGCGCGCAGCAGCGCGCGGGTGGATACGAGCCGGTTCGCGTAGCCCGGAGACCGGGTTGGAGCTGGTCGCTCCCCCGGCGGTGTTTCAAGCCAGCGCCCTCAGCTCCCAGCCGCCGCAGCC
>NZ_AFAL01000337.1 GCF_000193225.1 Verminephrobacter aporrectodeae subsp. tuberculatae At4
ATCCGCAGCGGCGAGGTGCACGGCCTGCTCGGCGCGAATGGCGCGGGCAAGAGCACCTTGATGAAAATCATTGCCGGCGCCCACCCGCCCGACGCCGGGGAGATCGTGCTCGATGGCCGCGCGCTGCGGCTGCGCAGCCCGCAGGACGCCCGGCGCGCGGGCATCGCGATGATCTACCAGGAGCTGGATCTGGTGCCGCAGCTGAGCGTCGAAGAAAACCTGCTGCTCGGCCATGCGCCCCGGCGCCGCGGGCTGATCGACGCCCCGGCCCGGCGC
>NZ_AFAL01000336.1 GCF_000193225.1 Verminephrobacter aporrectodeae subsp. tuberculatae At4
GATCACCGCCTGCGCCATGCGCTCTGCACAGGGATCAAGCGACAGCGCGCCGGGGCAGCCGGAGAAATTGACGAATAAAACGCCGGCGTGTGTTCAAATATGCGTCACTCTGGTTACATTTCTGCCCCCATTGCCGTTGCTGTTTTGCTTGGGACCCGCCCTGTAGCAGGGGCTGCACCGAGCCCGCAACGGCATACCAACCGCTCAAGGAAACACCAT
>NZ_AFAL01000335.1 GCF_000193225.1 Verminephrobacter aporrectodeae subsp. tuberculatae At4
AGCACCGTCCGCCCGGACTGGCAGGTGCGCTGCGCCCGCGTGCCGCAGGAGAAGCTCGCATGAACGCCGTCCCCCCTGCGCTCATCGAAGTCCGCGGGCTGAAGAAATACTTCGGCAGCAGCGCGCGCCCGGTGCGCGCGGTCGATGGCGTGTCGTTCGCCATCGCGCCGGGCGAAACGCTGGGCCTGGTCGGCGAATCGGGGTCGGGCAAGAGCACCATCGGGCGCGCCCTGCTGCGCCTGATCGAGCGCAGCAGCGGGCAG
>NZ_AFAL01000334.1 GCF_000193225.1 Verminephrobacter aporrectodeae subsp. tuberculatae At4
GTATGCCTTCTTCAATAGCCGCCTGAGTAAATCGACTGAGTTTTCTGATATTTCCGACTATTTCCCCGACTACCGCGAGTTTATCGTCGAGCAACCCGCCAGCGACGAAATGCTGGGACACGCCGCAAGGGCGGCACTCGATGCCGGGGTACGAAACGCCCAGCGGCCACCTAAGCGAGTCATGTACCACGTTCGGGATTGAGGTTCACGGCCTCGATATGTGACCCGTTGCGCGTGGCACCTGGCTAGCGTGCCGGGTTGAGCGCGCTCATGTACAGCACGTGCTGAGCGGTCAGGATCGCTTATGGCAGGCACCGCCCTGACCCTGCACGCGAACAGCGGCCGCACGGCCACGAATGGCGAGAAAGTGCGCCTGAGCGCCGGCGGCAACATGCTGGTCTCGGGCGGCAGCGTCATGGCCACGGGCTCGAGTTTGAGCGCCAGGAAAAACCTCACTATCGAGGCCAACGATGGCTCCGTCAGCCTGAACGCGCTGTCCAACGCCGCAGGCGCCAGCGTGGACAGAATCACCCTCAGTGCGGGCGATGACTTGAAGGTCTCCGCCTTCAAGGGCAGCCTGCTGGCCACGGGCCTGCAAGCCAATGGGCGCAACATCAGCCTGGCGAGCACGGGCACCACCCGCGTGGCCAGCACCACCGCCTACGGCGGCAGCCGCGTCGTGGCCGTAAGCAGCGAGCTCAGCGCCAGCGAAGGCATCACGCTGGCCAGCGTCGCGGGCGGCACGAGCGGCCAGGTAGAAGTGGTGTCCTCCGGTCTGAACGCGGGCGGGCAAGTCCGCTTGCTGGCCAACGACATGGTCTTCATCTCGGCGG
>NZ_AFAL01000333.1 GCF_000193225.1 Verminephrobacter aporrectodeae subsp. tuberculatae At4
GCTGGGCCTGGCCAGCACCCCGAACCGCGTGCTCTACGGCGCGCACGGCGCGGCCGAGCAGGACATGGACCGCACCTGGGCGGACACCGCGGCCACGCTGCGCCTGCTCGCGCAGCAGGTGCCCGACTTGGCCGGGCGCAGCGCCGCGCTCGTGGCCACGGCGCAGGGCGACGGCACCTGGTTGATCGACGCCGCAGGCCGGCCCGTGGGCCCGGCCATGCTCTGGCTCGACGCGCGCGCCGCG
>NZ_AFAL01000332.1 GCF_000193225.1 Verminephrobacter aporrectodeae subsp. tuberculatae At4
CCGCGCGCTGCGCCGCACCTTCGGGAAGGATCTCGCCCAGCACGGGGCGCGTCCAGGGCCCGGCGACGCCGATCCTGTGCAACAGCCGGGAATCGACCTCGCCGTTGTCGATCCCGGACAGGTCCAGAAGCATCTCGCGGTGCCCGGCGCCCCGCGAGGCGCTCACTTCCAGGCGCGCGCCCACGCCCTCGAGCGCCCCGCGCGCGAGCAGCCAGCGCAGATCCGTGAACGAGCGCACCGGCTCCAGTTCGTCCGCGCCCAGCGCTGC
>NZ_AFAL01000331.1 GCF_000193225.1 Verminephrobacter aporrectodeae subsp. tuberculatae At4
GGCTCGCAGGCCTCGAACATCGGCAGCACCGTGGCCATGAATTTGCCGTGCTTCGCCAATGCCAGGTTGACCAGCAGGTTGTTGCGGCCACGGAGCGCGACCTCGGTCTCCTCATCGACCTCGTCCTCGTCGTTGCGCCGCTCAACCGCCCGTCGCTCCAAGAAGGCCAAAACCGTCTCGGGCGACGAGGCCAAGAGCACTGCTTCTTGAATGACG
>NZ_AFAL01000330.1 GCF_000193225.1 Verminephrobacter aporrectodeae subsp. tuberculatae At4
TTGATCAGTCCACCTTTAGCTGCAATGACTCCAACCAAACACTTCCTGTCGTTGATCAGTCCACCTTTAGCTGCAATGACTCCAACCAAACACTTCCTGTAGTTGATCAGTCCACCTTTAGCTGAAATGACTCCAACCAAACACTTCCTGTAGTTGATCAGTCCACCTTTAGCTGCAATGACTCCAACCAAACACTTCCTGTCGTTGA
>NZ_AFAL01000329.1 GCF_000193225.1 Verminephrobacter aporrectodeae subsp. tuberculatae At4
GCGCTCTGGCCGGAACTCATCTACGCAGCGGCCGCGGAGTAATTTCATTCTAGCTTACTGGGATATGCGCTCTGGCCGGAACAATGAGCACGCGCAAACGCTCTCCAGGATCATTCTAGCTTACTGGGATATGCGCTCTGGCCGGAACATCCCGCACCTCCAAATCCGAATGCGCCGCATTCTAGCTTACTGGGATATGCGCTCTGGCCGGAACTATCCGTACTTCATCAGAAGCGCCGCTGCCATTCTAGCTTACTGGGATATGCGCTCTGGCCGGAACTACAGTGATCTGCTTGATCAGAGGAAGGCTATTCTAGCTTACTGGGATATGCGCTCTGGCCGGAACTATTTCGCGCGCCTCCTGCTGCGTCGCAGAATTCTAGCTTACTGGGATATGCGCTCTGGCCGGAACCCGAAATCGATTGTCATTTTGCCGAGCGGCATTCTAGCTTACTGGGATATGCGCTCTGGCCGGAACTCTCGCGGGGCTTGGCCGACTCAACGGCCTATTCTAGCTTACTGGGATATGCGCTCTGGCCGGAACAATGCCACTGGCCTCGAAGACGCAGGTACAATTCTAGCTTACTGGGATATGCGCTCTGGCCGGAACGATAGACAAGCGGCAGCATGACGCTTTTTTATTCTAGCTTACTGGGATATGCGCTCTGGCCGGAACCTCCAAGCTGCCGAGGTGATGGCCGAAAAGATTCTAGCTTACTGG
>NZ_AFAL01000328.1 GCF_000193225.1 Verminephrobacter aporrectodeae subsp. tuberculatae At4
CCAGCCAGTGGTTCACGCGGAAGGCTGTCCCGAAGCCATGGTCCGTGCCGGTGTCGACATGAGGCTGTCGGAGCCGCAGACGTACCGATTGGCCGTGGCCACCTTCGCTGGCGCCGCAGAGCTGGCCCGCCGCTCGGACGAGCCCCCCGCCGTGCTGCGCCAGCGCGTGACCTCCAAGGGCGGGACCACCCATGCAACGCAGCACGCCCTGGAAGACGCGGGCG
>NZ_AFAL01000327.1 GCF_000193225.1 Verminephrobacter aporrectodeae subsp. tuberculatae At4
GAACAACCTCAGCGGCGTAAAAAACGCTGCCAACAACGCCGCCGTGGGCATCCACGTCACCAGCGACAACTACAGCGTGGACACCGTGGCGCCCGAGCTGACCGGCATCACGCTCGCCGACAGCGCGCTGAAAATCGGCGAGACGACCACCCTCACCGTCACTTTCAGCGAAGTGGTCAGTGGCCTGACTGCCGCGCACCTGACCACTCCCAGTGGCACGCTCGGCGCGCTCACGCGCAGCGCCGACGGCCTGAGCTGGACCGGCACGCTGACCCCCGCGGCAGACACCACGGCGGCGAGCAACGCCATCCGCGTGAACAACCTCAGCGGCGTCACGGACGCTGTGGGCAACTTGGCCACGGGCAGCGGCGTCACCAGCGCCAACTACAGCGTGGACACCGTGGCCCCCCAGCTGACGCACATCACGCTCGGCGACAACGCGCTCAAGGCGGGCGAGACGACCAGCGTGACCATCAGCTTCAACGAAGCGGTCACCGGCTTTGGCAAGGACCACCTGAGCGTCTCCAGTGGCACGCTCGGCGCGCTCACGCGCAGCGCCGACGGCCTGACATGGACCGGCACGCTGACCCCGGCAGCGAACACCACGGCGGCGGCGAACACCATCCGCGTAAACAACCTCAGCGGCGTCACGGACGCTGCCGGCAACCTGGCCACGGGCAGCGACGTCACCAGCACCAACTACCGCGTGGACACCGTGGTGCCGCAGTTGCAGCGCATCACGCTCGACGACAGCGCGCTGAAAATCGGCGCGACGACCACCGTCACCGTCACCTTCAGCGAGGTGGTCGATGGCTTGGTCGCCGCGCACCTGACC
>NZ_AFAL01000326.1 GCF_000193225.1 Verminephrobacter aporrectodeae subsp. tuberculatae At4
GGAACGGCCCGCATGGGCCTGGGTGGCCAACGCGGCGGCCAAGAGAAGGGTCATGCCCCAACTGCGCAGTGCGCCGGACCGGGCGCGCACGCGAATCGTCTGCATTGCCAGCATGGCTCCGCTCCTCACAGGCGTTCGTTGTACAACAGCGCACGGGCGATGGCGTCGGGCACGAAGGCAATGGCCTCCCCCGCCGCCGACAGCACCACGCCCGTGGCGATCACGCTGCACTGGAGCACCGTGCCCACCGCATGGGCCGACGCGCCCACCCCCCGGCCCACGACCTGCACGCTGACCTGGGCCGCATCGGACACGCGCTCGAGCAAATACACCGAGCCGGTGGCCGAGGCCTGCACCGCCTTGACCGTGAGCTGCGCACCGTTCACCGACAGGGCCACCGGCAAGGCCCCCACCGCACCCGCCGCGCTGGACGCCACCTCGGCCGTACCAACGACCGAGGCCAGGGGCAGCATGGACAGCGCGGCAGACACCTCGCTCTGCGCCCGCGCGGGCAGGGTCACCACAGCGCATAGCAGGCAGGCTGCGAGCGCATGGCGGGTGAG
>NZ_AFAL01000325.1 GCF_000193225.1 Verminephrobacter aporrectodeae subsp. tuberculatae At4
GGCCTATACCGGCGGGACGACCGGCCGACCCAAGGGCGTGATGCTGGCCAACCGCTCGGTCTGGATGCAGGCCGTGCTGCTCATGGCGGCGCGCGGCATGCGCGCCGGGATGCGGGTTCTGTGCCCGACACCGATCTCGCACGGCGCCGGCGCCATGATCGTTCCCACCCTGGCGTCGGGGGGTTGCATCATCTTGCAGCGCGGCTTCGACCCCGACCGGTTCATCGACGCCTTGCAGGCGCAGCGCGCGCATGCGGCCTTTCTGGTGCCGACCATGATCTACCGGCTGCTCGACCATCCGCGCTGCGCCGGCGCGGACTTTTCGTCGCTCGAACTCCTGTCCTACGGCGCCGCGCCGATGGCGCCGGCGCGCATCCGCGAGGCGCTGGCGCGTTTCGGGCCGGTTCTCGCGCAGAGCTATGGCCAGTCGGAATGTCCGAGCAACATCCTGCATCTGACGCCCGAAGACCATCGCCGCACCGACATCGACGTGCTGGCCTCCGCC
>NZ_AFAL01000324.1 GCF_000193225.1 Verminephrobacter aporrectodeae subsp. tuberculatae At4
GCGCGAGCGCGCGCGCTGGAGCGCGAGCCTGCGCGAGGCCGACACGCACCCCGCAACCGTGGCCGAACATGCCTTTGCAGCGGCCGTGTACGGCAGCCACCCCTATGGCCAGCGCAGCACGCCGCAGACGCTCGCGCGCATCGGCGTCGCCGACCTGCAGGACTTTCATGCGCGCCACGTCGCCGCCTGCCGCGCGCGCGTGAGCATCGTCGGCGCCGTCTCGCGCGCGCAGGCGCAGACGCTGGTGGCCACGCTGC
>NZ_AFAL01000323.1 GCF_000193225.1 Verminephrobacter aporrectodeae subsp. tuberculatae At4
TCGCTCGGTCTGGCGGACATGGCACGGCGCGCGGCCATGAGCGAACGCAACTTCCGGCGCGTGTTCTGCAAGGAGGTCGGCAACAGCCCGCTGGCCTTCGTCGAGCGCGCGCGCCTGGAGGCCGCGCGGCGCCTGCTCGAGGACGGCGATCTGCCGCTGAAGTCGATCGCCGCGCGCATCGGCCTGGGGTCGGAGCAGCCGATGCGCAGGCTGTTCCTCAAGCACCTTGGCGTCACGCCGCACGAGTACCGCGCGCGCTTCGGCGGCGCGGGCGGGGCCGC
>NZ_AFAL01000322.1 GCF_000193225.1 Verminephrobacter aporrectodeae subsp. tuberculatae At4
GCTATGCGCTGAACGTTCCTCTCGGTCAGGGCGGCGCCCAGGGCCGATCGGGCCAGTTCCACAGCGCCGCGACCACGCAGCAGCTGACGACGCTCAATGCCGGCCAGGCCCTGAGCATCACGGCGGCAGGCGACGCGCACTTCAGCGGCACGAACGCCACTGCGGGGACCGATCTGACGGTCCAAGGCCGCAACGTCCACATCGAAGCGGCCAAGAACAGCCTGACCATCGATCAGCAGAACGCGCGCAAGGATGCTTATCACCGCATCGCCCAGACCAACGAGACCCTGGTCGGCGGCGCCTTCACTGCCGGGCGCAACGCGACCCTGATTGCCAACGGCGCCAAGGCGGATGGCCAGGGCAACGTCACCGCGGTGGGCGCGACGATCGCTGCGGGCACGGGCCAGGCGAGTTTGATCGCAAGCAACGACGTCACGGTCCAGAACGCGACGACCGGGCACGGCCAGGCAAGCGAGAGCTACGACCGCAGGAGTGGCCTGTTCTCGAACAAATCCACGCAGCGCGCCGACGGCAGCCAGAGCACCCGCGTCGCCGGCAGCAGCATCACCGGCAATACCGTGCTGCTGCGCGCGGGCAATGACGTCACGCTGCAAGCCAGCCAGATCAACGCGACCGGCAACGCATACATCAGCGCCGGGCGCGACGTGAACGTCACGACGGCGCAGGAGAGCAGCAGTGCAAGCAGCTTGTTCGAGCAAAACAGGCGCGGCCTGTCGGCGAACCTGGGCCAGATCAGCTTCGGCAAGTCCGCGCAGAAACAGACGCAGGCGCTGCAATCGACGACCCAGGTGGGCAGCAGCATCAGCGGCGCCAACGTGGCCATCACGGCGGGCCGCGACGCCACGTTCGGCGCCAGCACGGTGCTCGCCGACCAGGACGTCACCGTGCGCGCCGGGCGCAACATCCTGCTGTACACCGCGACCGATACGGAGAACACGCAAGCCCAGGCGCAGAGCAGTGCCACCGTGATCGGGCTCGCCCCCACGGGCCTCAGCGGGCGCTTCACGATGTTCGGCAAGAACAGCGCGTCCCAAGCCGGGCGCGGCACCACCACGCGCGAGCACACCAGCGGGCTCTCGGCCACCGGCGGCAATCTGACGCTCACGGCCGGCACCGACGCGCAGTACAAGGGCACGGGCCAGGGCAACGTCATTGGCCAGGGCGCCGTGCTGCTGGCCAAGGACCGGGTGAGCGTCACCGGCAATGCGGTGGACCTGCAAGCCACGCAGGACACCAGCCACAGCGCCATGGATTCCCGCAGCCGAAGTGTGACGGCGGGCAGCCAGCTCGCCGGCGCCCTGGGCACGGCCGTGACGATGATCGGCGACCGGATCACCGGCGCAGACAACACCTCCAGCAGCAGCCGCTTGCAAGCGGCCCAGACGCTCAAGGCTGGCTACGACGCGTACAAGCTGGCGAATATCGTGCAGCAAGGCGGCGCCCAGGCTCTGACCGATACCAGCGCCGGAATAGGAGTAAGCGCCACCCTCAGCGTGACCAAGAGCGAGGAACAAGCCAGCCGATCCGACAGCA
>NZ_AFAL01000321.1 GCF_000193225.1 Verminephrobacter aporrectodeae subsp. tuberculatae At4
CGCGGTGCGGTTCATCCTGGGCTCTCCCTACTACGCCCTGGTCGCGCTCCATGGGCTCCGGGACGTCGGCCTGGCTTGGGGGCCAACCGCAGTGGGTCGGACGTTGGAGATGGTCTTCGGCTTGGCCGAGAACACCGAGTTCCAGGACGCTGGCAAGGTTCTGACCTACCCATGCGAGGGAAGCGCCGGCGTTATGGCGTCCACAGGCGGCGAAGATTTGCTGATATCGCTCTTTACAGGACCCGTTGTCGTCTGGGGCCAGCCCATCCTGGTCAAGGGCGCGAGCGACCTGAGGGTCGCTGCGGCATCGATCACGGGTCCTGGCGGGCCGGTCGCGATCAAGGCGATCTACGGAGATGGCCAAACGACCGATCCCGAGGGGGAGTGCAAGGCCGGAGTGGCCTGCGCCATCCCCGTTGCGCTGGCCACCAACACCACTTACACCGCCACGGTGTCCGGCACGAATGCGGGTGCAGAGTTCACGTCCACGTTCAGCTTTCGCACGGGCGCCCAGTAGTGCGGTATGGACGGGGATCCGGGCTGAAGCCATCGCGCGGATTGGCATCAGCGCATGACCCCCATGCACTGAAATCCGTGCAGAAAAAGCTGCCGGCCGCGCAAGTTTTGCGCGTCACTCAACGAAAGAAAGAAAGAACCATGAAATCAAAAATGAATTGCTGGCCGTTCTGGTGGCCGGTGTGACCCTGACCGCCTGCGGTGGAGCGTGGGGAAATGGGGGCGACACGCTGGCACCGGCAGCAAGCGCGATCGTCACCAGCGTTCCTGCCGCCACATATGAAGCCACCAGCGGCGAAGCCCTGGCTTACGAGACGCTGAACGCCGAGCGGTCCCGGTGCGGCTTCGGACTGCTGGCGCAAGACATCCGGCTCGACCAAGCCGCCCTTGGGCATTTGGACTACTTGGTGCAAAACAATGCAGTGGATGACTTCCAGAGACCCGGCAATGCAAGGTTCACGGGCGTTAACTCGGGGAATCGCGCCGTTGCGGCCGGCTACGACCACAGGCAGGTGGGCGAGACGCTATTGACCGTGCCGTTCTACGAGAACGCTGAATACGCGGTGCGGTTCATCCTG
>NZ_AFAL01000320.1 GCF_000193225.1 Verminephrobacter aporrectodeae subsp. tuberculatae At4
TAGGTAGCTCAGAAAAACCGCGATCCCGGCGGCCACGTGCAGCAACCGTTCACTGCCGAGTAGGTAGCTCAGAAATGCGTGATCGAGTGGAAGTTCACTGCGACCGAGTTCACTGCCGAGTAGGTAGCTCAGAAATTTTCAAAAAGGCCAAATCGGTTTCATAGACCGTTCACTGCCGAGTAGGTAGCTCAGAAAGAGAACAATCGGCACCCGACTCGCGTCGGTCGTTCACTGCCGAGTAGGTAGCTCAGAAAAACGACTGCGCCGTGATGCCGCCGCCGGATTTGTTCACTGCCGAGTAGGTAGCTCAGAAATTAGCCGCGAGAGCGTTTTTGTGTGCCGAAATGTTCACTGCCGAGTAGGTAGCTCAGAAATTGTCCCGAAACCGATAGTGGCTCACATCTGCGTTCACTGCCGAGTAGG
>NZ_AFAL01000319.1 GCF_000193225.1 Verminephrobacter aporrectodeae subsp. tuberculatae At4
CAGTAAGCTAGAATCGGGAACCGGATCGGGTTCAGGATCGGGCTGTTCCGGCCAGAGCGCATATCCCAGTAAGCTAGAATGCGCATCCATTCGATCCAGTCGTCCCAGTAGTTCCGGCCAGAGCGCATATCCCAGTAAGCTAGAATGCGAACTGCAATGATCGAAACCCTGCTCGGGTTCCGGCCAGAGCGCATATCCCAGTAAGCTAGAATGTGCGGCAACCGCAGCTTCATGCGCTCAGGGTTCCGGCCAGAGCGCATATCCCAGTAAGCTAGAATCTTTGGTCTGACTCCGACCCGACCCCGCCGGGGTTCCGGCCAGAGCGCATATCCCAGTAAGCTAGAATCGGGCGAGCCGGTGGCCAAGGGACGCGCCAGTTCCGGCCAGAGCGCATATCCCAGTAAGCTAGAATCCGCGTTTTGATCATGCACAGGTCGAGGAAGTTCCGGCCAGAGCGCATATCCCAGTAAGCTAGAATCCTTGGCGTCAAGGCCAGTTCAGTTGCGCGGTTCCGGCCAGAGCGCATATCCCAGTAAGCTAGAATGTATTCGGTGCCGACGCGCAGCTCATCAAGGTTCCGGCCAGAGCGCA
>NZ_AFAL01000318.1 GCF_000193225.1 Verminephrobacter aporrectodeae subsp. tuberculatae At4
TGTGCGTCCCCGTGCTGCCCCCGTTGGGCCCGCTGATCGTGCGCCCGCTGGTCTGCGTCGTCGTGCGCAAGATCACGTCGCGCGCATTGAACGCGATGCGGCTCGCCGGGCCCAGGCCCTGCACCACACCGCCGGCGTTGTCCAGCGTCTGCTGCGCGTCCACGCTGACCGCATTGCCGGCCAGGGTTCCCGCATTCACGACGTTGCGACCCGTGACCGTCAGCCGGCCGTCGCCCGTGAGCGCGTCCCCGGTGGCGACGATCGTTCCGGTATTGCTCAGAT
>NZ_AFAL01000317.1 GCF_000193225.1 Verminephrobacter aporrectodeae subsp. tuberculatae At4
GGTCGGCATGGTGTCTACGGCCTCGGTGAAGTGGTCCACCAGCGTGCCGCGCGTGCCGTCGGCCGCGCGCGAGGGGTCGCGGACGAGCATCGGGATGTGGTAGCTCTGGTCAAAGTAGCCGACCTTGCCCAGCAGGTGGTGGTCGCCGAGTTGCTCGCCGTGGTCGCTGGTCATCACGATCAGGGTGTCGTCCCACTGGCCCGTGTCCTTGAGGTAGCCGAAGACCCGGCCGAGCTGGTCGTCGATTTCGCGCATCAGGCCATAGTAGGTCGCGCGCATCTGGCGCACCTCGGCGTCGTCCATCGCGCTGCCCAGGCCCTGGCCGTTTTGGAAGAAGCTATTGCGCTGAATGTTTTCCACGTAGTAGCGCAGCAAGGGGTGCTGCTGCGCCTCGGCCCGCGCGCTGGCCGCGCGCACGGGGGAAGGGCAGCGTGCGGGGTCGTACATCGCGTGGTAGGGCGCGGGGGCAATGAACGGCGGGTGCGGCCGCCAGTAGCCCAGGTGCAGAAACCAGGGCTTGTTGCGCGCGCTGCGCAGGTAATCGATTCCGCGCTCGGTGAACCAGGTCGTGTCCGACAGACGCGCGGGGATGCGGCTTGGCTTGCGGCTCGCGCCGATCTCGTCGGGGTCCAGGTCCTGCGGCAGCCAGATGTCCCAGGGGTTCCCGGGCAGGCTGTAGCCCTGCGCAGCGAGCCACGAGAAATAGGCCTCCATCTTCAGGCCCCAGGAGCCGACGGGCCGCCAGCCCTGCATGTCGGCGCCGAGCACGGTAAAGCGCGGGTCCGCGTGC
>NZ_AFAL01000316.1 GCF_000193225.1 Verminephrobacter aporrectodeae subsp. tuberculatae At4
ATGGTGCAAAAGGGATAGTTTTCGGCGGCGATGCCGGCCCGGGTCAGCGCGTTGAAAAGGGTGGACTTGCCAACGTTGGGCAGGCCCACGATGCCGCATTGGAGGCTCATGAAAGGGCTTTCTGGAATTCGGTTTCGCAAGACGGGCCGCCGATTCTACGGGCCCGCAACGCCCTGCCCCGGCCCGCGCGCAGGCGTGCCGGCTCAACCAAAGTCCAGGTCGGCCGCCACCGGCTGCCCCACGCGCAGCGTC
>NZ_AFAL01000315.1 GCF_000193225.1 Verminephrobacter aporrectodeae subsp. tuberculatae At4
AGGCGCGCCGCGCGCATCTGCGCAGCCGGCGCGCATGGGCGCTGGTGCTCGCAGGCGGGGCGCTGCTCGCCGCCGCTGCGCTGGCCCGGCACTGCGCGCTCGGCGCGTGCGACACCACGCCGCGCCCGGAACCGGTCCTGAGCCTCGCATTGCTCCAGGGCAATATCCCGCAGGACGAGAAATTCCAGCCCGGCGGCGGCGTTGCCGTGGCGCTCGAGTGGTACGCCGACGCGCTGCGCAACGCCAAGGCGGACCTGGTGGTGACGCCGGAAACGGCACTCCCCCTGGTGCCCGGGCGGTTGCCCCCCGGCTACCTGGACGGCCTTCGGCAGCACTACGCCCAGGGCTCCCAGGCCGCGCTGCTGGGCATTCCCTTGAACGACGCGCAGGGCTACAGCAACTCGGTGCTCGGC
>NZ_AFAL01000314.1 GCF_000193225.1 Verminephrobacter aporrectodeae subsp. tuberculatae At4
CTTGCGCGTCGCCGATCTGATCGGCGTGGCGCATGGTGGCCACGTGCTGCTCGAGCGCCCGAGCAGCGGCGACGGTGACGGCGGCGCGGGCTACATGGTCGAGCGCATCGACTGGTTCCGCGCCCGGCTGCCCGACGGCATGCTGCCCTGCAACCAGGACGGCGAGGTGCAGCGCTTCGAGCTGCTGCCGAGCACCCTGCGCGCGTGGCTCGTGCAGGGGCTGTTCACGCTGGAAGCCAGCCTGGTGATCGCGGGGTTTCTCGGGCTGTGAGCGTGGCGCGCGGGGTCAGCGCCCGCGCCGCACCCGCAGCAACTCGTCCAGGATGAGGCAGGCAACGCCCAGGGTGATCGCCGCGTCGGCGAGGTTGAACGAAGGGAAATACCAGCCCGCATGGTGGAACTGCAGGAAATCGACCACATGGCCGTGATGGTCGGCGCCGCGGACACGCAGGCGCGCGAGACCTGGGAAGAGGCGGGCTTGCGCGTCGCCGATCTGATCGGCGTGGCGCATGGTGGCCACGTGCTGCTCGAGC
>NZ_AFAL01000313.1 GCF_000193225.1 Verminephrobacter aporrectodeae subsp. tuberculatae At4
CTGGTGGCTGGCTTTGGGCAGCCTGTTTATATGGCGGGTGTTGCGTCAAAACCGAAACACCGGTTGTGCTGGCACCGCTATCGGATTGCAGCGGTCCCAGGCGGGTGCAAGATGCGGACGGTTGCGTCAGCAAGCTCATTTCCACAAGCTTATATGCCAATGGTCCATATGATGGGGTTGGGACGAGATCTTCGCTGGCTTCTCGGTCCATGCACTTACGAGGGGAATCACGATTGGCCCGGTCACCGAGTTGGACGGAAATTTCCCGTGGACAAGCACATCCTCGATGAACGATTGCCCGATATAGACGGCGCGGGAGGAGCGAGAAGCCGCTTCAATCTCAAGCAT
>NZ_AFAL01000312.1 GCF_000193225.1 Verminephrobacter aporrectodeae subsp. tuberculatae At4
CTACTCGGCAGTGAACATCGTGCGCGCCAGCACGGGGAGTTTTCCGTTTTTCTGAGCTACCTACTCGGCAGTGAACACGTGTGTCGCAGCCCGACCCTGGCGTTAACTTTTCTGAGCTACCTACTCGGCAGTGAACCTTGCGGAAACGGCAGGGCCGGAATGTCCCTGTTTCTGAGCTACCTACTCGGCAGTGAACGCGACGTAGTAGCAAGGGAGACCGCCCGAGCATTTCTGAGCTACCTACTCGGCAGTGAACTCGGTGGCGCGACGAAAAAAGTTTTTTGGAGTTTTCTGAGCTACCTACTCGGCAGTGAACGATGCGGCGAAGGCGGCGTTGGAGGCGTGGAATTTCTGAGCTACCTAC
>NZ_AFAL01000311.1 GCF_000193225.1 Verminephrobacter aporrectodeae subsp. tuberculatae At4
CGATGCGCGTGACGCGCGTGTGCGTGATGAGCTGGCCGGCCTGCAGCAGCGGCCCGGCCCAGGCGCTCACCAGCGACTGCATTCCCGGACTCGCGACCCAGTGCGCCTCGCGCTGCGGCAGGCCGGGCGCGGCAACGCGCCCCTCCGCGTCGAGCACCTGCACGGAGTTGGCGCTCCAGCGCTTGCACACGCCGGGCGTGCTGTCCATGGCCTGGGCAAAGCGGGGCGCGCGCACCGTGAAATACTGCGCGCCCGCGTCAAAGCTGCCAAACGGGCTGTCGATGGTGGCGGTGCGCCCGCCCGCCTGCGCGGATTTCTCGAACACCGTGACGCGGTGCCCGGCCTGCACCAGCGTGCGCGCGCAGACGATCCCCGCCATGCCCGCGCCGACGACGGCGAAGTGGCGCCGGGCCTTGCCCGGGGAGCGCGCGGGCGCTGCGGCCTGCCTGGGGCGTGGAACGGTAGTGCTCATGGAGGGCCTTTCGGTGGCAGGGGGTGTGAACCGGCTTGGAATGGGAACGGAAACGGCGCGGAACGGACTCTGCCAGGCCGCGGGTAGTCGTTCCCTTGAGAGGGGTGAAGGCGACTCCGGGGGGGGCTTCACATCGGGTTTTCTGCCGACGCGGCCGAGAGGTCGGTCGCGAGCAGCACGCGCTCGTCGAACACGAAGC
>NZ_AFAL01000310.1 GCF_000193225.1 Verminephrobacter aporrectodeae subsp. tuberculatae At4
ACGTGGGCAAGGTCCAGAAGGATGCGGTTGACGAATTCCTCCACGGGGTCACTCGCCCCCAGCGTGGCGTAGAAATGCTTGGCATTGTTGGGGTCCCTGCTCAGGCTGCCAACCCAACTCGGACCCCGTGGCAGCACCACGTCGCTGAGGGTGAAACTCGACTCCAACGGCCATCCGTTGAACTCGAAATGCACCACGATGTTCACGCCGTTGCGCACAACATGGCCGTCGAGCCAAATGTTCACGGCAGTGACGGTCGTGGTCTGCATGCTGCTGGCGGATTCGGTGGTGCGCACCTGGAAGTTGGCGCTGGTGATACGGCCTGTGCCGGCGTTGCCTGCGAGGTCGCGCACGTTGCCCATGTCCACGCTGATGGTGTTGGTGGTGTCGCTGACGTTGGCCGTGGGCGTGAGGGTCGCGGTCCAGGTTTTGCCGTCTTGGCTGCGCGTGGGCGCGCTCAGCGTGCCATGGGCGTTGCTCAAGTCGATTTGGTCGACGGTGAAGTTGGCGAGGGCTTCGTCGAAGATGAACGTGACGGTGGCGGTTTCGCCCGCGCCCAGGTAGCTGTCGGAGACCGTGATGATTTCGAGATGGGGCCGCAAGCTGTCGAAAGCAAACTCTGC
>NZ_AFAL01000309.1 GCF_000193225.1 Verminephrobacter aporrectodeae subsp. tuberculatae At4
CGAGCGCCGCGTGGGCGCCGAGGCGCGCTTCGAAGAACTCGATATGCAACTGGCCGACAACCAGGAGCGCGAAGCGCAGCTCGGCGAGCGCGTGATCCAGGCCGAGCGCGCCCTCGCGGCGTGCCGCGAGCAGCAGCGCGCGCTCGAACGCCAGGAGCAGGAAGCCAGCTTCGCGCAGCGCAGCCTGCAGGCGCGGCGCGCCGAACTCGCGCGCGCCATCGAGACCGCCACGCAGCAGGCCGGCACATTGGCCGACGAGCAGCAGCGCGCCCGCGCCGAATTGGAGCAACTGTCCGACGCCGCCGCCCGGGGCGGGCTGCAACAGGCGCTCGCGCTGAAGCTGGAGCGCGAAAAAGACCTCGCCGCCCAGCGCAGCGCATACGACGAACTCACCACCCGGCTGCGCGCCAGCGACGAACGCCGCATGCAGATCGAGCATGCGCTCGACCCCCTGCGCACGCGCATCACCGAATTCCAGCTCAAGGAACAGGCCGCGCGCCTGAGCCTGGAGCAATACGGCACGCTGCTCACCGAGGCGCAGGCC
>NZ_AFAL01000308.1 GCF_000193225.1 Verminephrobacter aporrectodeae subsp. tuberculatae At4
CTCGCGCGGGGCAACCCGGCCCGTCCCGGTGACCTCGACGAACTCTTTGGGCCTATCCCCGCTCGCGCGGGGCAACCCGGGCTTGTGGTGCGACGTTTCGCAGGTAGTTGGGCCTATCCCCGCTCGCGCGGGGCAACCCGCCAGCGTGGGGTTATGGCCGGCTGCATCCAGGGCCTATCCCTGCTCGCGCGGGGCAACCGAGGCAATGCTCGCCGACATGCTGGAAGACAACGGCCTATCCCCGCGCGCGCGGGGCAACCATGACCTCGCTGTCTCGGTGGATCAGCCCCAGGGGCCTATCCCCGCTCGCGCGGGGCAACCTGGATGAAGCTTTTGAAGGTCTTTCCCTTGCGCGGCCTATCCCCGCTCGCGCGGGGCAACCCCCTCGAATCGGAATGGCACTGACCCAACCGAGGGCCTATCCCCGCTCGCGCGGGGCAACCTCTCAAATCCGGCCAGTACGCCAGCGCCCTGGGGGCCTATCCCCGCTCGCGCGGGGCAACCCCCAGGCAAAGGCCGCGATCGAGGCCAGATACGGGCCTATCCCCGCTCGCGCGGGGCAACCCCGGCGGCGCACCTGGCGGCACACCCGCTTCGGGGCCTATCCCCGCTCG
>NZ_AFAL01000307.1 GCF_000193225.1 Verminephrobacter aporrectodeae subsp. tuberculatae At4
GGTGCTGCGATCCCAAGTCAGTATGTTCCAGAAACTCCGTTCCCGGTGGGTGGTTTCCGAGATGTATTGCTGGTCCCCGACCGCGTAGTAGTGGATCTCGTCCCCCGCTTGCACCGTCAGATTGCGGCTGGCACGGAATTGTGTGCCATAGGTGTTCAGGTCGTTGCCTGCCTTGACCTCAATGTCCTGCGCCGTCACGGTCACGGGCGAGTTGGTCAGGGATTCGTGGTGGCGATGGGTGGTCTCGGTAATGTCGTTGCAGACGGTCCTCAACAATATGCACGTCTCGTAGTTGCGCTCACTCTTGGACCGGAACAAGACATACTTTTGCGCCGCCTTCAGCTCGATATGCCCCGAGGCTTGCAAGCTGGCTTTGCCGCTGGTGACGTTGACGGAGGTGGCGTTCAGCGTCAGGTTGCCCCCTTGCGCGCCGATGTTGACCCCGGTGTAGCCCTTGATGGTGCTTGGCCAGAGGATTAATTCATCCTGGAACCAGCCG
>NZ_AFAL01000306.1 GCF_000193225.1 Verminephrobacter aporrectodeae subsp. tuberculatae At4
TACTCGGCAGTGAACGCCGCTGCACGGGCAGCCGGAGTTGATCAAAATTTCTGAGCTACCTACTCGGCAGTGAACGCGGGAGGCGGCGGAGAGGGTGGAGGCGGATGTTTCTGAGCTACCTACTCGGCAGTGAACTGGGATACGGAGGCGGCGGCGGTGAAGGCGGCTTTCTGAGCTACCTACTCGGCAGTGAACAGACGGCGTTTGGGCCGGAGGGTTATGTTCGTTTTCTGAGCTACCTAC
>NZ_AFAL01000305.1 GCF_000193225.1 Verminephrobacter aporrectodeae subsp. tuberculatae At4
TAGGTAGCTCAGAAAAGCTACCGCGATGGCGTGGCCAAGTTCGGGGCGTTCACTGCCGAGTAGGTAGCTCAGAAAATTGAAAAGGGGTGATTTATGAGCACAGTATCGTTCACTGCCGAGTAGGTAGCTCAGAAAGGCATGACGCTGAAAAAGCTGGCGAGCATGACGTTCACTGCCGAGTAGGTAGCTCAGAAACACTCGACGCCGGATTTTGTGCAACGCTGGGGGTTCACTGCCGAGTAGGTAGCTCAGAAAAAGTCGGTGCGCTGCGCCCAGCGATCAAGCGCGTTCACTGCCGAGTAGGTAGCTCAGAAACGATACGCCGGGAGGCTGGTCCTCGCCCACCAGTTCACTGCCGAGTAGGTAGCTCAGAAACAGACCACGTCCGCCACGTCTTCCTCAAAGACGTTCACTGCCGAGTAG
>NZ_AFAL01000304.1 GCF_000193225.1 Verminephrobacter aporrectodeae subsp. tuberculatae At4
CGAGCAGTTCCGCGGCGATCAGCGTGGGTTGCCCCGACCACGGCCGGCAGCCGACTTCCTCGAACAACTGCGCGCCCAGTTGCTGCGCCAGCGCACGTGCCCGCGCGCTGGCGCGCTGGTCGATCGACGCGACGGCACGCGCGCGCAGCAGCCGGTGGCGCGCGTCGAGTGCGTAGAGGCCGGCGCCATGGCCGGTGCAGCTGAG
>NZ_AFAL01000303.1 GCF_000193225.1 Verminephrobacter aporrectodeae subsp. tuberculatae At4
CCCAGTAAGCTAGAATGAATTTGTGATTGGCCGGCTCGAGGCGGCGGTTCCGGCCAGAGCGCATATCCCAGTAAGCTAGAATACATGCACAAGCCCGATCCGAAGCCGGATAGTTCCGGCCAGAGCGCATATCCCAGTAAGCTAGAATTGCCGCAGCCTGCGGGGCCTGTCAGGGCAAGTTCCGGCCAGAGCGCATATCCCAGTAAGCTAGAATTGTGCCCGGACGGTCAGCCCCGGCACGAGCGTTCCGGCCAGAGCGC
>NZ_AFAL01000302.1 GCF_000193225.1 Verminephrobacter aporrectodeae subsp. tuberculatae At4
CCTCGTCGGCGTCCGCAGGAAGGCCAAGGTCTTTGAGCGAGAGAGACACGACTTCCGCCGGCTTGACGTCTTGAAGCTGGGATTTTTTCACGGACGCGGGTTCTGGCGCGGGTCTGGACGCGGAGTCAGACTGCTGCGGCTGCGTGCCGTCTCCGCAAGCGCTCAGCAGGGCGCCGAGCAAAAGCACCATGGTTATCAGGGTTTTCTTCATGTTCGCTCCTTGTGAGAAGATCAGGTGAAGGCACCTTCTTGGATCGTACTACTCATCCAGCACGGTGACAAGCTATTAATAACCTATATTACCAAGGGTCTTTGCCGCAGCGGGCTTGCTCGGTCACGCCTTGGTGGGTGTATGGCTGGGTTATTTTTGTACTGCGAAATATCCACAATGCAAGTGGGGATTATCAGACGCTGGCGGAGAT
>NZ_AFAL01000301.1 GCF_000193225.1 Verminephrobacter aporrectodeae subsp. tuberculatae At4
GCCGTTCCAGTTGTCGTCCTCGGCCACGCTGTCGTCGTCCTCGGCGACGCTGTTGTCATCCTCGGCGACGCTGTTGTCATCCTCGGCGACGCTGTTGTCGTCCGTGTCCTGCGCCGCTTCGCTCTTCGATTCGGTGCTGCTCTGGTCGTCGGTCAGCGCCTGCGTCTTGGCCTCCTTGGCCTTGGCTGCAGGGTCAACGGGAGCGTCAGTAGCGTCGTCGAGCACCATGGAGTCACCCTGCTCCTTGTCCGCCTTGTATGCGGTGTCCGGGAGAGTCGCCTCGGCGTTGCCCGCGTCCGGGGTGTTGGCGACCAAGTTCAGCGTGCCGGTCCAGGTCCAGCCGCCGTCGGCGCTGCTCAGGTCGCTGAGCTCGCCGTTGGGACTGCTCAGGAGGTCCTTGGCAAAGCCTTTGACGCTTTCCACCGGTTCGTCGAAGGTG
>NZ_AFAL01000300.1 GCF_000193225.1 Verminephrobacter aporrectodeae subsp. tuberculatae At4
CACCGACCCCACGGGCCGCAACGACACCGACGCGATACAGGATACTTTGGGCAACGACGCGGCCAGCTTTGCCGCCACCGAGGTGGTCAACAACACGCCCGCAGCGGCAGACACCACGCCCCCGGAGTTCAGCAGCGCCACGGTCAACGGCAACCAGCTGGTGATCAGCTACACCGAAGCCAACACCCTGGACCCGGCCGCGCTGGCGCGCACAAGCTTTACGGTGAGCAGCGACCTGAGCACGGACCTTACCGTGACGGACGCCGTGGTGAACGCGACAGCCAAGACCGTCACGCTCACGCTGAACCACGACGTGGCCCGCGTGGAGACGGTGCGCGTCAGCTACACCAAACCCGCATCCGGCGCCGTGGTGCAGGACGCTGCGGGCAATGACGCGGCAAACTTCAGCAACAAGGCCGTGACGAACAACACGCCAGCAGACACCACGGCCCCGCAGCTGATTACCACCAGCAACGCAGGCCCCGGCAAGGAGTACTTGGCCCCCTACGTCAACGACAAGGGCGACGAACTGGTGCTCACATTCGACGACACGAGCCGTCTGGACGCGAAGCCGGACCACGCGCCGGCCGCCACGGACTTCACGGTGTTCGTGGCTGGTGCCACCAGGGCTGTCAGCAGTGTCACCGTGCCGGAAAATACCAAGGTCATGTTGCTGACGCTGGCTACCCCCGTGACCGCTGGTCAGAGCGTGACCGTCGCCTACCAGGACAGCACACCCAATGACGACAGAGCCATCAAGGACACGACAGGCAATCGCCTGGACAGCTTTCCGACCACGGCGGTAATCAATAAGGCATCGGACAAGGCGGCCCCGCAGCTGATCACCACCGGCGCCACACGTCCCTCGGCCAGCGGCGACCAGCTGGTGCTCCGCTTTAGCGACGCGAACAACCTGAGCGAGGACCTGACCCGCAAGCCGGCCACCGGGGACTTTACGGTGCTTGTGAATGGCGCCGCGAATGCCGTCACCGCAGTCGCCGTGAACGGGGCGGACAAGACCATCACGCTCACGCTGAGCACCGCCGTGATAGCTGGCCAGACGGCGACCGTCGCCTACCAGGAC
>NZ_AFAL01000299.1 GCF_000193225.1 Verminephrobacter aporrectodeae subsp. tuberculatae At4
TTCAATTGATGACAGGCCCGTAGTTCGACAAGCTTATGTGCCAATGATTCATATGATAGGGTTGGGACGAGATCTTCGCTGACTTCTCGGTCCATGCACTTACGAGAGGAATCGCGATTGACCCGGTCACCGAGTTGGACGGAAATTTCCCGTGGACAAGCACATCCTCAATGAACGATTGCCCGATATAGACGGCGCGGGTGGAGCGAGAATCCGCTTCAATCTCAAGCAT
>NZ_AFAL01000298.1 GCF_000193225.1 Verminephrobacter aporrectodeae subsp. tuberculatae At4
CGTCCCGCCGGTATAGGCCAGCCGGATGATGTCCTCGGGCCGCGCCTCGGACCGCAGCGGCGCGGGCTCCAGGGACAGCGCCAGCGCCCAGAAGTCCGCCAGATCGGCGCAGGCGTCGTGCGCGAACCAGTGCGCTACCCCGGGGCAGGCTGCGCGCAGGGCCAGCGCGCGCTCCCGGTGCGCGGCTTCGGCGAGGAACACCGAGGGCTCGGCGTCGCCCACGATGTAGGCGTGGTCCTCGTGTCCGCCGAGCGCGTGCAGGGTCACCGAGCGCAGCCCCATGAGGTAGGCCGCGGCCATCACGGCGAAGACCTCGGAGCGGTTGCCGGACAGCTGCATCACGCAGTCTCCGCGCCGCAGTCCGAGGCTGCGCAGGGCGGCCAGCGCCTGCCCGATGCGGCGGCCCAGCGTCGCATGGTCGATGGAACGATCCGCGTCAACAAAGGCCACCCGCTCCGG
>NZ_AFAL01000297.1 GCF_000193225.1 Verminephrobacter aporrectodeae subsp. tuberculatae At4
CCCGGCGCGACCGTAAAGCACAGCCCGGAAAACACCGGCGCTGCACCGTAGCGCTTGCCGAGCTGGTCCACGTGCAGCTGCGTCATGCCGCGCGCTGCTCCAGGCGCTGCAACACGGCCTGCACCAGCTGCGCCACGGCCTGCGGATGGTCGCAGGCGAGCGCGTGGCGCTGCGGCATGCTGCGCAGCCAAGTGATCTGGCGCTTGGCCAGTTGGCGCGTGGCGGCAACGCCGCGCGCGCGCAGACGCTCCAGGTTCAAAGGCGCACCGGGCGCGGCAGCCTGAAGGTCGAGCTCGTCCCACACCTGGCGGTAGCCCACGCAGCGCATGCTCGGCAGGTCGGCGTGCAAGTCGCCGCGCGCGCGCAGGCCTCGCACCTCATCGACGAAGCCTGCGGCGAGCATGGCGTCAAAGCGCTGCGCGATG
>NZ_AFAL01000296.1 GCF_000193225.1 Verminephrobacter aporrectodeae subsp. tuberculatae At4
CACGAAACGACGAAGGGCCGCTAGAATAGTACGGGTTTTGGGCGTCGCCATCGAACAGTTCCGGCCAGAGCGCATATCCCAGTGAGCTAGAATAGAACAACTACATGCTCAACTTGGGCGCCGGTTCCGGCCAGAGCGCATATCCCAGTGAGCTAGAATCATTGATCTCTGCGCGCTTTGCTGCCTTGAGTTCCGGCCAGAGCGCATATCCCAGTAAGCTAGAATTGCCTGGGCAGGCATCCTGGACGCGGCGAAGTTCCGGCCAGAGCGC
>NZ_AFAL01000295.1 GCF_000193225.1 Verminephrobacter aporrectodeae subsp. tuberculatae At4
CACGCGGCCCTTTTGCCGCACCAGGCGGTGCATGGCCTCGGCTTCCTGCATCAGCACATGGTTCAGGAGCAGCACGAGGCGCAGCTGCGCCTCGTGCACCAGCCACTGCGGCGCCTGCGCGCCGGCGGCCGCACGCCCGACACGTTCGATGAGACTGTGCAGAAAGGGGAAGGGGAACTGTGGTGTTGCCATGGCTCCCGATTATTCCCCGAACCGGGGCGCCCCCGGAACGAAAAACCGGGTCCTTGCACGGCAGGCGCCTGTGAATGGTCGCTCGGGGGACATGCCGGCCTGCGGTCGGGCTTCCCGCAACGACACCGGCGGCCCGCCTTGTGCGGCCCGAAAATCAGCAATCCCCCGCTGCTTGCCCCGCCTGAG
>NZ_AFAL01000294.1 GCF_000193225.1 Verminephrobacter aporrectodeae subsp. tuberculatae At4
CGCAGCGCCTGCTGCTGGAAAAAGGCGATATCGACGTCGCCCGCAACCTGAGCCCGCAGGACATTGCCGCGCTCTCGGCGAACAAGGACGTGAAGCTCACGTCCGCCCCCAAGGCCACGGTCTACTACATCAGCCTGAACCAGAAAAACGCCACCCTGGCCAAGCCCGAGGTGCGCGAGGCCCTCAAATGGCTGATCGACTACGCGGCCATCAGCGACACGCTGATCAAGAACATCGGCGTGAATCACCAGAACTTCCTGCCCATGGGCCTGTTGGGGGCCAGCAAGGAGAACCCCTACAAGCTCGACGTCGAAAAGGCCCGGGCCCTGCTGGCCAAGGCCGGTGTGCCCGACGGTTTCAAGGTGACGATCGATGCGCGTTCCATGCAGCCGGAGCAGGGAATCGTCGAGGCCTTCCAGCAAACCGCCAAGCGCGCCGGCGTCGAGGTCGAAATCATCTTGGGCGACGGCAAGCAGGTGCTGACCCGATACCGCGCCCGCAACCACGACATGTTCATCGGCCCGTGGAGCATCGACTACTGGGATCCGCACTCGAACGCCGACGCCTTCACGCGCAACCCCGACAACGCCGATGACGCCAAGCTCAAGTCGCTGGCCTGGCGCAATGCCTGGGCCATTCCCGAGCTGACCAAAAAGTCCGACGCCGCCGTGCTCGAGCGCGATGCCGGCAAGCGCAAGACCATGTACGAGGAATTGCAGGCCGAATTCCGCAAAACCAGCCCCTTCATCATGCTCTACCAGAAGATCGAAGTGGCCGCGCTGCGTCGCAACGTGGACGGCCTGCAACTGGGCCCTTCGTTTGACACCACCTATATGTTCAAAGTATCCAAGCGGTGATCCGTTTGCCATCCGGCAGTGCCCTGCATCTGCACAACCAGGAAGCGATTTTGAAATACCTGCCCTCTCCCGCCCGCCCCCGTTTGCTCTGCGCGAGCGCCCTGCTGGCCCTGCTGGTTTTCCAGGGCACGGCCACGCTGGCAGCCACGCCCAAGGACACGCTGGTGATTGCGCGCGGGGTGGACGACATCATCACGCTGGATCCGGCCGAGACCTTTGAGGTGAGCATGGGCGAGATCATGGGCAACATCTACGACCGGCTGGTGCGCCTGGATCTCAAGGACCCGACGAAGCTCGTCGCTGACGTGGCCAAGTCCTGGACGGTGTCGCCCGACGGCAGGACCTACGCGTTTGAACTCAGAAGCGGGCTGAAATTTCCCTCGGGCAATGCGCTCACGGCCGAGGACGTGGCCTACTCGCTGCACCGCGTCGTGGTGCTGGACAAGACCCCTGCCTTCATCCTCACGCAGTTCGGTTTCACCAAGGACAACGTGAGGGACAGGATCAAGTCCACCGGCCCGCTGTCGCTGACACTGG
>NZ_AFAL01000293.1 GCF_000193225.1 Verminephrobacter aporrectodeae subsp. tuberculatae At4
CAGCGACCAGCGGCATCACTGGAGGCAGTGTGCTCATACAGGCCGAGACCGTGCAGACCGACGCCGCGCGCATCCGCGCCAATGGCAACAAGAGCAGCCCGGAGAAATCCGGCGACATCGCCATCACGGCCACCGGCGACATCCTGCTGGACACGCACACCGGCGTCGCCAGCCACTCAACAGCACGGGCAACATCGCCCTGCATGCGAACCGCCACCTGACGTTCGCGCAGACCCAAGTGAATGCGGGAGGAAACCTCTCGGGCACCAGCGCCACGGGCCAGATCAACGGCACCGGCGCGAGCCTGGTGGCCCGCGACCTGCTCAGCCTGAGCAGCAAGGACGCGCAAACGCACACCAATGGCCGCTACAGCAGCGGCGCGGCGACGATCTTCAACCAAACCGGCCACTTGGCCTTGAACGGCACCAGCGTGCACGCCACTGGCACGTCGGGCGCGTCGGGGCTGGACGACGTCAGCGGCCAGAAGCGTGGAATCGGGCGGCACCATGGAGATCGATGCCCACTCCCTGCTCGCGAGCAGAACCGACCTGTCCATGATCAAGGGCCTGGGGGACTTCAACATAGGCCCCCTCACGGCCAACTCGAGCCACAGCCTGACGATGATCACGCGCAACGGCAACATCAACCTCACGGGCAGTGCAGGCACCGCCGGTGTGGGCAGTTCCCCGAGGGTGGTTGCGTACGCCAACGGCGACCTCACCCTGGTGGCCAACAACATCCTGCTGGAAGGCAGCTACCTGCGAGCAGTACACGGGACCCTGAACCTTACCGCCACCACGGGAAACATCACGGCCACCGCGCTGCGGGCGTCAAAGACCGAAGCGGGTTTTCTCAACCACTACTGGGATTACGTGCAACTGCTGGGCGGCCGGGGGGTGAACGTTCGCGCTGCGGGCCACATTGACATGGATGGCGTGTTCGTGCACAGCCATGACAGCGTGAACATACAGTCCG
>NZ_AFAL01000292.1 GCF_000193225.1 Verminephrobacter aporrectodeae subsp. tuberculatae At4
CGATGCCAACGGCACATTGAGCAACCCCACGACCCCTGACAACGGAAAAACCTGGATCGCCACCTTCACGCCCACGGCCAACGTCGAGGACAACAGCAACACCATCGGCGTGAACCTGGCTGGCGTGACCGACGCCGCAGGCACCGCCGGTACCGGCTCCGCCAGCAGCGCCAACTACTCCATCGATACCAAGCGGCCCACTCCGACCAACCTCACCATCGAGGACCCCAAGCTCTGCGCCGGCGAATCAACCACCGTCACCCTCACCTTCTCCGAAGCGCTCAATCAGGACAGTTTCACTCTGGCGCGCATTCGCTCTGCCGCCACCGCCGCCGCCAATCCCGGCACATTGTCCGACCTGCGTACCACCAACGGCATGACTTGGCAGTTCACGCTGACGGCCCCGACTACCGGCGCCTCATCGACCGGCAATTACCTCTGCGTGAATATGACGAGTACCGTGACCGATGTCGCAGGCAACGGGAGTCGGACCGAAACGACGTATTTCGATGTCCCCCTCTACGACATTGACCTCGTTCGGCCCACCGCCACGATCACCCTGGCCGACACCGCGCTCACCGTCGGCGAAACCACCACCGTCACCTTCGTCTTCAGCGAGCCCGTCACCGACTTCACGCGCGAGGACATCGTGCTCACCAATGCCAACGGCACATTGGGCCCGCTCACGGCCCATGCCGACGGCAAAACCTGGACCGCCATCTTCACGCCCACGGCCAGCCTCAGCGATACGACCAACACCATCAGCGTCAACCTCACGGGCGTGACCGACACCGCAGGCAACGCCGGTGTCGGCACCGCCAGCAGCGCCAACTACACCGTGGACACCCTGCGGCCCAGCGCCACGATCACACTCGCCGACACCCGCCTCATCGCCGGCGAAACAACGACCGTGAGCATCGTCTTCAACGAGACCGTCACCGGCTTCACGCGCGCTGACATCGTGCTCACCGATGCCAACGGCACATTGGGCGACCCCACGACCCATGACAACGGCAAAACCTGGACCGCCACCTTCACGCCCACGGCCGACGTCGAGGACAGCAGCAACACCATCGGCGTCAACCAGGCTGGCGTGACCGACGCCGCAGGCAACGCCGGTACCGGCTTCGCCACCAGCGCCAACTACTCCATCGATACCAAGCGGCCCTTTCCGACCTCCATCACCATCGCTGACCCCAAGCTCTGCGCCGGCGAATCAACCACCGTCACCCTCACCTTCTCCGAAGCGCTCAATCGGGACAGTCTCACTCTGGAACAGCTTGGCTTTACCCGCGATCTCACCGCCAATTCCAGCGCAGGCACATTGTCCGACCTGCGTCCCACCGACGGCATGACTTGGCAGTACACGCTCACTGCCCCGACTACCGGCGCCTCATCGACCGGCAATTACCTCAGCGTGCTTACGACGGCCGTGACCGATGCCGCGGGCAACACGGGTCAGTCCGGATCGACGTATTTCGATAACGTCCTCTACGACATTGACCTCGTTCGGCCCACCGTCACGATCACCCTGGCCGACAGCGCGCTCACCGCGGACGAAACCACCACCGTGACCTTCGCCTTCAGCGAGACCGTCACCGGCTTCACGCGCGATGACATCGTGCTCGCAAACGGCACATTGGGTGACCTCACGACCCATGACAACGGCAGAACCTGGACGGCCACCTTGACGCCCACGGCCAACGTCCACGCCGCGGCGAACACCATCCGCGTGAACCTCAGCGGTGTCACCGACGTCGCTGGCAACACCGGCACCGCCACCGCCACCAGCGCCAACTACTCCATCGATACCAAGCGACCCACTCCGACCAACCTCACCATCGAGGACCCCAAGCTCTGCGCCGGCGAATCAACCACCGTCACCCTCACCTTCTCCGAAGCGCTCAATCGGGACGACTTCACCCTGAATGACCTAGGCTTCATGTCCAATGCCAGTGTCGGCACACTGTCCGACCTGCGCACCACCGACGGCATTACCTGGAAATTCACGCTCACTGCCCCGACTTCCGGCGATTCATCGACCGGCCATGCCATCAGCCTTAACCTGCGCGGCATCACCGATGTCGCGGGCAACACGGGTCAGCACGTGGAGATGTATTTCCGTGACGTCCTCTTCGACTTTGACCTCGTGCGCCCCACCGCCACGATCACCCTGGCCGACAGCGCGCTCACCATCGGCGAGACCACCACCGTCACCTTCGCCTTCAGCGAGCCCGTCACCGACTTCACACGCGAGGACATCGTGCTCACCGATGCCAACGGCACGCTGGGCCCGCTCACGGCGAATGCCGACGGCAAAACCTGGACCGCCACCTTCACGCCTGCGGCCAACGTCAACGACGCGACCAACACCATCAGCGTCAACCTCACCGGCGTGACCGACACCGCAGGCAACGCCGGTGTCAGCACCGCCAGCAGCGCCAACTACACCGTGGACACCCTGCGGCCCAGCGCCACGATCACGCTGGCCGACACCCGTCTCATCGCCGGCGAAACAACGACCGTCACCATCGTCTTCAACGAGCCCGTCACCGACTTCACGCGCGCTGACATCGTGCTCACCGATGCCAACGGCACATTGGGCGATCTCACGACCAATGACCATGGCAAAACCTGGACCGC
>NZ_AFAL01000291.1 GCF_000193225.1 Verminephrobacter aporrectodeae subsp. tuberculatae At4
TGATGGTGACGGTGGCGGGGCCGCCGGCTGCGAGCTGGCTGTCGTCGATCGAGATGCTGGTCGGCGTGGGCGCCTTGGGGGCAGCGCTGTCGCTTGCGCCCGTCAGCGTGCCGGTCCAGGTCCGTCCGCCGTCGGCGCTGCTCAGGTCACTGAGCGTGCCGTCGGGACTGTTCAGGAGGCCCTCAGGAAAGCCTGCGACGTTTTTCACCGGTTCATCGAAGGTGATGGTGACGGTGGCGGGTTTGCCGGCTGCGAGCTTGCTGTCGTCGATCGTGATGCGGAACGGCATGGGTGGCATGGGGGCAGCGGTGTTGTTCGCGCCCGTCAGCGTGCCGGTCCAGGTCCGACCACCGTCGGCGCTGCTCAGCTCACTGAACGTGCCGTCGGGACCCCCGGCAAAGCCTTCGACGCTTTTCACCGGTTCATCGAAGGTGATGGTGACGGTAGCGGGTTCGCCGGCTGCGAGCTTGCTGTCGTCGATCGTGATGCGGGGCGGCGTGGGTACCTTGGGAGCCGCGCTGTCGTTCGCGCCCGTCAGGCCGCTGAAGTCCTTCCCGTAGACGGCGTTGTTGTGGAGCATGGCGGGCTTGCCGCCCTTGGGAGCGGGGTCGCCGAC
>NZ_AFAL01000290.1 GCF_000193225.1 Verminephrobacter aporrectodeae subsp. tuberculatae At4
CGGTGCCCGCGTTGCCCGCGGCGTCGATCACTTGGCTCATATCCACGCCCAGCCTGAGGTTGCTGAGCCTGACGTTGTTGCCCGTCGGGGCGGTGAGTGTGGCGGTCCAGGTGGTCCCGCCGTCGGTGGAGACCGGGTTCGACAGCGTGCCGCCGTTAGTGCCCTGGTTGATCATCGCGGTGGTGTAGGCCACCACCACGCGGCTGTTGTCGACGCCCGTCACCGCTTCGGAGAAGACGAAGGTGACGGTGGCTGTTTCGCCGGCGTCCAGGGTGCTGTTCGTCTCTCCCGTTGCGTAGGTGATGCGCGAGGAAGTCAGGGTAGGTCTGGTGTGGTCAACGGAGTAACTGGCGGTGGAGGCATTGGACGTATTCGGACTCGTGTTACCCGCCAGGTCGTACACGCTGTTTGCGCGCAAATAGAAACGGGCTTGACCCTCGCTGTCAGGGTCCGGGGTCAGTCTGAATGTCCAGGTCTGACGGTCCTCGATGCTGACCAAATCGCTCCTGGTGGAAGTGAGCGACGTCGTTTCGTCCATTCTGATGTCATCGAGCGTGAAGTCGGTGACTTTTTCGTTGAAGCTGACGGTGACCGTAGCGACTTCTCCGATTCCCAGATTCGTGTCGCTCATCGTGAAAACGGCGTAGGCCTTTCGGACGTCGATTGCGTAGGTGTTGCTCGATTCCACACGGTTTGTCGTGGCCTGGAGGTCATCGCGATCGGTCACGCCTGCCAAGTTCACGGTGATTTTGTAGTCCTCCACGTTAAGGGAGCTAAGATACGTACCCGGGGCCGTCAATGTGGCGGTCCAGACCGCGCTATGGCCCTTGGCGTCGGGGCTTTGGGCGACCGGAGCGGACAGTGTGCCCCTGTCCCCGGGCGTGAATGCCGGGGGCAGCTGCAGGCTTGCGCTGCTCAAACCCTTGACCGGTTCGGAGAAGGTGAGGGTGACGACGGACGTCTTCGCGGCCAGAGTCAACAGGCTGTTGCTGAACGTGATGGCATCCGCGGCCAGCGAGGGGGGCAGGGTGCTGACGATGTAGCTGTCGCTGTAGACGGGGTTGCTTCCTCCTGAGGAGTCCTGTCCCGCGTTGCCATGCGCGTCGCGCACCTGGCTGACGTTCAGGCCGATCTTGCAACCCTCGGCGTTTGCCGTGTTGGCAGTGGGTGTGAAGATGGCGATCCAGGTGCCGCCGCCGTCGATGCTGTAGAGGTCGCCCAGCGTGCCATGGGCATTGGAGAGGTCGATGGCTGTCTTCACGCTTGCGACGGGGACTATTTCGTTGAAAGCGAACCTGACCCT
>NZ_AFAL01000289.1 GCF_000193225.1 Verminephrobacter aporrectodeae subsp. tuberculatae At4
CCCCCTCGGCCACCGCGTCGATATAGCGCGGCAGCATGCCCACGCCGTGCGAATCGTGGCCGCTGAGGTTCGCGAGCACCAGGTTGGCGGCCCACCTGCCGGGCTTCGGCCGGCAGGCTGCCCGCCGCTTCGAGGACGCGCGCGACGGTCGATTCCAGCCCTTCGGCGGGCAGGGTGATGGATGTGGGCATCAGAGCACTCC
>NZ_AFAL01000288.1 GCF_000193225.1 Verminephrobacter aporrectodeae subsp. tuberculatae At4
CCGCTTCAATCTCAAGCATCGTGCGGTTTTCTGTAATCCAATGCTGCAATGCTTCCAGTTTGGGTCCATAATACCAAGATCGCGGCACCGTGGTCGTTTTTTTACCTCGGCCGCAGCTGCGTTAATCAGTTGTTTGATGTGTTCGCCCTTACCCTGCCCGCCCAACGCGTCGCTATAGCCACCCTGTCCGTCAGCGTAGCGCATGTCGATTTGCCGACCATCACTATGGCCGGCATGATCCATAATCGACCTCCCGTCCCGAGTCTGGGCGACATGCTGGCTGCTGATGTCATTAAAGCGGTAACGATGACCGCTGTATTGAAGATCGTTTTCAAGAAGCCATTTGATGGTTCCCCTGGTGGCCCATGAATCACCGCCGTCATCGCGCGGGCCAAAGCGCCGGCCGGACAGCTTTGCAACATCTCCCGCAAGATAGAGTGGCGTAAATT
>NZ_AFAL01000287.1 GCF_000193225.1 Verminephrobacter aporrectodeae subsp. tuberculatae At4
CTCGACAGCGATTTCGTCTACGCCTTCAGGCGCTCGCGCACGGCGCTGGCCTCGGCGCTGGTGCTGCTCTTGCTCGCTGCGCTGGCCGTTCTTGCGCCCTGGATCGCGCCGCAAAACCCCTTTGACCCGGCGGCGCTCGACCTGCTCAACGCGCGCCTCCCGCCCGCCTGGATCGAGGCCGGCCGGATGCAGTTCCCGTTCGGCACCGACGGCCAGGG
>NZ_AFAL01000286.1 GCF_000193225.1 Verminephrobacter aporrectodeae subsp. tuberculatae At4
ACGCGCTCGGCGCGCGCGCGCGGGGCCGCGAACCGGGGGGGCGTTGCAGCGCGGGGCGTCTGCCCGGTGGCCGGGCCCCACACGGTGATCCCCATTTCCTGCAGCATGGCGCGCTGGCGCGCATCGAGGCGAAGGCTCATGCGCAGCTCATTCCGGACCACGGGAATGCCAGCGGACAGGGTCCACAAGGAACCGGCGCATGAGCAGCGCATCCTCGCGCTGCCCCTGGGCCGCCGGGTAGTAGTGCTTGCGCTCGCCCACGCGGCGAAACCCGTACGCCTGGTACACATGCTGGGCGCGCAGATTGCTCACGCGCACTTCCAGCCATATCCAGCGCGCATTGCGTCCGCGCGCCCACAGGGTCAGGGCGTCGAGCATCATGCGCGCCCAACCCTGGCGCTGGAATTCGGGCACGACGGTGATGTTGAGCAGGTGCACTTCATCGACCCCCATCATGGCCACAAAGTAGCCGAGCATCTGCTCGCCCGCCATCAGCACCTGGGTCTGGTAGTCGCAAGCCAGTGCGTCGGTGAAGTTGCCGCGTGTCCAGGGGTGCGAGTAGGCGCGCTGCTCCACCGCCAGCACGGCATCGAGCCGCGCGAGCGTGAGCGCCTCCAGGTGCACCTGCAGGCACGCGTCGGGGGCAGCGGCGAAGGAACTGGGCTGGACACTCATGCGCTGGGGTTTCGGG
>NZ_AFAL01000285.1 GCF_000193225.1 Verminephrobacter aporrectodeae subsp. tuberculatae At4
CAGTTCCACGCGCACGCCGCGCCGCTCCCATTGCCGCGCGCGTGCGTGCAGCGCGTCCACGGCCTGCGGCGTGTAGCCCAGTTGCAGCCAGCCGGCGCGCACCGGGTCGCAGGCGATCGCGTGGCGTTGGATGAGCCCGTACACCAGGTCGGCCGAGCGCGAGACGGTGGCCACCAGCGCCTCGGCGCGTTCGGCGCCGTAGCGGCGCAGCAGTTCGTCGGGGTCCTGCCGGAGCGTGGGGTTGACCTGCCCGCCGTTGCGCCCCGAAGCGCCCCAGCCGGGCGCATGCGCGTCGAGCACGCACACGCTGGCCCCGGCTTCGGCCAGGTGCAGCGCGGCGCACAGGCCGGTGTAGCCCGCGCCCACCACCAGCGCGTCGGCGCTCAGCGATTCGGACAACGCCGGCGTGGGCGGC
>NZ_AFAL01000284.1 GCF_000193225.1 Verminephrobacter aporrectodeae subsp. tuberculatae At4
GCGAGCGGGGATAGGCCCACTTCGCAGTAGCAACGGTGCGGTGGCAGCAGGGTTGCCCCGCGCGAGCGGGGATAGATACCCAGCCAGCCTTTCGCGAAACCCATGTACACCCGCTTCCAGCAACCGCGCTCAGCGCCCAGCTGAACCTTGGGCACCAGCCGGTCTGCTCCGGTCTCCTGGGGCGTGGCGCAACCATGGCCCCCGTGTCCGGGGTTGTGCACCGCACTGACGATGAAGCATGTCCCGGAGATCGAAATGCCGTCAGCAGCGTGACTGCTCCCGCGCAAACGCCGCCACGGCGCTGCCGCTGAGTACGGCGCCTTCGAGCGTTGCGGGGTACGG
>NZ_AFAL01000283.1 GCF_000193225.1 Verminephrobacter aporrectodeae subsp. tuberculatae At4
CCGCCAGGCGCGCGGCGTGTTCGAGCAGCGGCGCGTCGGTCAGTGTGCGCAGCCAGTAGTGCAGTGTGTCGTTGTCGGCCCGGGCCTCGAAGCCCGCGCCCAGGTCGGCCCAGGCTTCGCCCAGGGCGTTCTCGTCCAGCGGCGGCTCGGCGCCCTTGCCCTGCACGCCCTTGCTGGCCATGGTGGCCACGGCGCCGGCCAGGCCCGCCTGCGCGGCCGGGTCGCGGCGGCTGCCCGCGTCAAAGTCGATCTGCACGTCCACCATGGGGATCACCGGGCTGTGCACCAGCCAGACCCGGGCGCCGCCCGGCTCCGTCCAGTGCTCGATGGGCAGGAGCGCCCAGGCGCATGGGGAGGAGAAGAACCAGGCGGCGCCCATGAGCAGGGCGCGCATGGCGGCGATGTGTTGGGTGCTGCGCATGGGAAATGGGCGGGTTCAACGGAGGGTCGTGCCGGGGGGGAGCACGGGGCGCCCGCGCGGGGCGTCGAGGGGTTGCGGCAGCAGGGTGGCCACGGTCAGCTGGTCGTCACCAAAGTACTTCGCGGCCACGGCCTGCACCTGCGCGGAGGTGACCGTGCG
>NZ_AFAL01000282.1 GCF_000193225.1 Verminephrobacter aporrectodeae subsp. tuberculatae At4
GGCGGCGAGCGCGCTGTGCAGGGCGTTGGGGCGCAGCGCGCGCAGTTCGACCCGGCCCTCCAGCGCGCCGGTGTCGGGCGTATAGCGGCCCCGCGCCGTGGCGCGGCCGGCGCCGGCCTGGACGCTGGCGTCGGGAACGCTCCAGCTGCGGCCGTCGTAGGTCGCGCTGGCCTGCAGTGCGCTGATGGGCAGGCGGCTCCGGTCCCAGGGGCCCGCCAGGCCGTTGCGCAACTGCGCCTGCATGGACCAGCCCGCCGCCTGGCCCGGCGTGGGGCCGGCCTGCAGCGTGCCGTGC
>NZ_AFAL01000281.1 GCF_000193225.1 Verminephrobacter aporrectodeae subsp. tuberculatae At4
ACGCTCAGCGCGCGCACCGAGAACACCAGAAACGCCCCCGTGAACAGCGCCACCAGCGCCAGCACCGTGAGGTTCACGCGGTACGCGCGCGACAGGTTGCCGACGCGCTGCACCGCGTCCCCCGGCTCGGCGAACACCGCATTCGCGGGCCAGTCGGGCCGCGCGCGCAGCGCCTGCTGCCACGCGCCGCGCACGGTGCCGGGTTGCAGTTGCAGGTCGATGCGGCTGAGCTGCCCGGCGCGGCCAAACAGGTCCTGCGCCGCGCCGATGTCCATCACCGCCAGCGGCGCAGCACCCGCCGCCACGCTGCCCGCGACCCGCACGGACAGCTTGCGCGAACCGACCCACAGCGTGATCTGCGGCAGGGGGCCCAGGTCCGCGCCGGCAAGGCCCAGCGCCTGCTGCGCTGCGGCGTTCAGGAACACCGTGGCCGGGGCGAGAAAGGCCAGCCGATCAGCGCCCGGCCAGGGGCGCGGCATG
>NZ_AFAL01000280.1 GCF_000193225.1 Verminephrobacter aporrectodeae subsp. tuberculatae At4
CGGCCGAGACCGTGGCCGTGGGCACCGAGGCCGGCGCGCCCACGGCGATCCGCTGGCTCAGGGTGCACGGTGCGCAATTGCACAACTTGCAGAACCTGAACGCCGCCGTGCCGCTGCAGCGCCTGGTGGCCGTCACGGGCGTGAGCGGATCGGGCAAATCCACGCTCGCGCGCGACGTGCTGCTGGCCAATGTGCGGGCCTGGGTGCAGCAGCGCAGCACCCGGGCCGGGCGCGAAGCCATGGACGCGGGCCGGGCGCCGCCGCTGGTCGGCTGCACGGGGTTGTCGGGCTTCGAGAGCATAGACCGCGTGCTCGAGGTGGACCAGACGCCGATCGGCAAAACACCGCGCTCCTGCCCCGCCACCTACATCGGCTTTTGGGACAGCATCCGCCAACTGTTCGCCGAAACGCTCG
>NZ_AFAL01000279.1 GCF_000193225.1 Verminephrobacter aporrectodeae subsp. tuberculatae At4
CGGGGGGGCGGCGGGCAAGATGGGCAGGGTGGGCAATTCGGCCAGGGTGATGTGCGTGTGCGCCTGCGCGCCTGCCGCGTCCCCGGCGGCCGCCGGACTGTCCGGCGCGGGCGCGTCGTCCGCGAGCGGCGCGAGGCGGCTCCACCAACTGCCGCAGGCGCCGGACTGCGCCGACTGCACCGCCGACAGGGCCAGGCAGTGCTTGGCGCGCGTCATGGCGACGTAGAGCATGTTCAGCTCTTCGCGCTGGCGCGCCTGCCGCTCGGCGGCGAGTGCGTCCCGGGCGCTGGGCGGCGGGTCCGACTCGCTGGCCAGGAACACGAACCCCGTGGGCGCGGCCTGCTCGCCGGGCCAGTCGAGCAGCACGCCCATGGTCTCGGCCTTGGGCGGGGGGGCGTCGGTGTCGAGCAGCAGCACGCAGCGGGCCTCCAGGCCCTTGGCGCCGTGCACGGTGAGCAGGCGGACTGCCAGCGCGTCAACCCGCCCCGGTGCGCGCACGCCGCCCCTTTTCATCGCCCGGACCAAGGCGTAGGGCGTGAGGTAGCGGCCGCCGCCGTGCTGCAGGGCGGCCGCCAGCAGGGCGCGCAGATTCGCCTGCACCGCCAGGCGCTGCGCGGCGGGCGCGGCGGCGGCAAAGCGCGCCAGCACATCGCCGTGTTGGTAGATGGCGTGCAGCGCATCGTGCGGCGGCAGCCGGTCCACCCAGGCCTTGTATTCGGCCAGAACCGCTCCATGCGCCCGCAGATCCTCGGGCAGAAGCTCCCTTTTTTGCAACAAATCGAACCAGCTGCAGGCCGCGTGTTCCGGCATGCGGCGCAGCTGCGCGAGCGCCACCAGGGCGTCGTCGCCCAGGCCGAACAGCGGCGACTTGAGCGCACGCGCGAGCGCCAGGTCATGCCCCGTGGACACCAGCGCGTCGAGCAGCGCCACCATGTCCTGCACCTCGGGGGCGTCGAACAGGTCGGCCTTCTC
>NZ_AFAL01000278.1 GCF_000193225.1 Verminephrobacter aporrectodeae subsp. tuberculatae At4
GCAGCAGTGCGGCCGCAGCAGCGAGCGACAAAAAGCGGTGTTTGGATGGCATGGAACGCTCCTGATGCAAACTTTCACTGTGCCGCAAAGCCGGCGCTGCGGCCAAGGGGAAATCCCTGAACTCCCGGGCGAGCATCCTGGAAACAAGGTCTTTTCAGCGCACGCGCATCCCGGGCGTGGCGCCGGGCCAGGGGGTCAGCAGGTAGATTCCGGGGTGGGCTTTCTCATCGCCATGGCTCGCGCACAGCACCATGCCCTCGCTCACGCCGAACTTCATCTTGCGCGGCGCGAGGTTGGCCACCAGCACCGTGTGCTTGCCGACCAGGTCTTGCGGCGTGCAGGCGCCGGCGATTGCGCTGAACACGTTGCGCAGGCGGCCCTCGCCCGCGTCCAAGCTCAGGCGCAGCAGCCGGGTGGAGCCCTCCACGGGGGCGCAGTCCACGATCAGCGCGATGCGCAGGTCGATCTTGCCGAATTCGTCGATGCTGATCGCGGGGGCCAGCGCCGCGCCGCCGGGGGCGGGGCCTTGCTGCG
>NZ_AFAL01000277.1 GCF_000193225.1 Verminephrobacter aporrectodeae subsp. tuberculatae At4
CGTCCCATTCACCCTGCGCCGGAGCCAATTTGTCCAGTTCGCCGATTTGCCATTGGAGGCGTTCGCGCTCTTGCTGCAAGCTTGTTTGCGCCTGGCGGGCCTGCTGCAGCGCTTTCTGGTCGCAGCGCCACTGCGTCCAGAGGGCTGTGGTCTCTGCGGCGCCGATCCCGGCAAAGGCGTCGAGCAGCCCGCGTACCGATTCGGGGCGGGTGAGGCTCTGCCATGCATGCTGGCCGTGGATGTCGAGCAGCAGATCGCCGAGGGCGCGCAGCTGCGTGGCCGTGGCCGGTGTGCCATTCACCCAGGCCCGGCTCTTGCCCTGCGT
>NZ_AFAL01000276.1 GCF_000193225.1 Verminephrobacter aporrectodeae subsp. tuberculatae At4
CCTCACGGCGGCGGCCTTCGGCCTGGGCAGCCTGGCCTGGCTGCTGCTCGCGCGGCGCTGGCGGCCGCATTTTCCGGCCGCCATCGTGGTCGTGGTGGCGACCGGTGCCGCGAGCTGGGCCCTGGGTTATGCCGACGCAGGCGGCGCCGTGGTCGGCGCCCTGCCCTCGGGCCTGCCCGCGCCTTACTGGCCGGGCGCCCTGTCCTGGTCCGGTTTCACGGACCTAGTGCTGCCGGTGCTGGTGGTCACGCTGGTGAGCTTTCTCGAAACCGCTTCCAGCGCCAAGGTGGAGAGCCAGCGCAGCAGCAAGCGCTGGGACGAAAACCAGGACCTGATCGGGCAGGGGCTGGCCAAGATCAGCAGCGGCCTGTGCGGCAGCTTTGCCACCAGCGCCTCGTTCTCGCGCTCGGCGATCAACCTCTACGCGGGCGCCAAGAGCGGTTGGGCCGC
>NZ_AFAL01000275.1 GCF_000193225.1 Verminephrobacter aporrectodeae subsp. tuberculatae At4
GCATGGCCACGCCTGCGGCCACGGCCCCCACGCCGTAGACGCCCCCCCACCGCGCGAGCGGGGACAAGGGCCCATCGACATGCGCGTAGCCGCCGGCCCCCCAGGGAAGGCCCGTCCACAAGTTGCCCCGCACCAGCTCGGCGAGCAACCAGAGCGCCGCGAAAAGCAGCGCCGCCGACAGCGTGCCGCCCGGCGCAAGATGGCAGAACAGCCCCGCAGCGGTGGCGTAGAAACTCGCCATGAAGGCCGCCAACCCGAGCACTGCGGCCACCGCCAGCGGCGCGGGCAGCCCGCCGTAGACGTGCATGGAGATGAACAGCCACCAGAGCGTGCCCGCCAGCCAGGCCATGGCGAACAAGCCGCCGACCAGCGCGCCACGGCGCCACGCAAGGGCCCGGCCCGCGCCGGGTCGCAGCAGCCAGGCAAGCACGGCCAGCGACGCCAGTTGTAGCCACCACAGGGGCGCGCCGTTACCGGGCCAGGCCAGCGACGCGGCCTGCGCCAGCCCCGCGGCGAGCGCCACGAGCGCCTGCAGCACGTTCGGATGGGCGCGCATCAGCATCGATCGCCGGCGACTTTCTGCAGGAAACGGCGCTTTGATTGCTCTTCGGGCGATCTCGTGGGGTGTGCGGGTTGCGCGGCGGACACTGTGTTGGAGCGCAGGACATGCGCATGCGGTAGGGAGTGGGCCCCGCAGGATAGCCGATAGCCGTGGCCGCAGGCCGG
>NZ_AFAL01000274.1 GCF_000193225.1 Verminephrobacter aporrectodeae subsp. tuberculatae At4
CCATCGCCGAGCTGCGCCAGGCCCTTGCGTCCTGCCGGCACCCGGCCTTCGTTCCCACCATGGGCAATCTGCACGACGGGCATCTGGCCCTGGTGCAGCTGGCCAGGCCGCTGGGTGACGTGACCGTGGTCAGCATTTTTGTGAACCGCCTGCAGTTCCTGCCGCACGAGGATTTCGACAGCTATCCGCGCACCTGGGAGGCCGACTGCGCCCGGCTGCGCGACGGCGGTTGCGACCTGTTGTTTGCCCCGCGCGAGCGCGAACTCTACCCCCGGCCCCAGACCTTCCGACTGCAACCCGACCCGGCGCTGGCGGACCTGCTGGAGGGGCAATTTCGTCCCGGCTTCTTCGGGGGGGTGGGCACGGTGGTGCTCAAGCTCTTTGCCTGCGTGCTCGGCCAAACGGGTGGCACGGCGGTGTTCGGCAAGAAGGACTACCAGCAGCTCATGGTGATCCGCGAGATGGTGCAGCAGTTCGCGTTGCCCATCGAGATCGTTGCAGCCGAGACCAGC
>NZ_AFAL01000273.1 GCF_000193225.1 Verminephrobacter aporrectodeae subsp. tuberculatae At4
CGAGCAGCAGCAGCCGCTGGCCGTGCAGCGCCGCGGCCTGCGCGGGGTGCAGCGCGAAGGCGCCACGCAGGTTGCGCAGCCGCCGGGCGCGCGACAGGCCGATTTGCGTCTCGGTGGCGTGCAGGCGCAGCAGGCTGCGGGAGTCCGTCTTGCTCCGCTCCAGGCGCCGCGCCAGCAGCGCGGACTGGTTGAAGCCGCGCTCGCGCAGGCGCTGTACCGAGAGGGGAATGGGCAGCACGCGGTCAGCGGCCTCGATCGCGGGCGCCACCCCGGGGGTGCTGCGCAACAGGGCGGCCAGCGTTGCGGCCCAACCCGGGTCTCCCCGGAACTTGAAGTCCGCGAGCGCGTCGGCCCAGGGGTAGGCATAGTCCACCGCGGCCAGACAGGCGTCAAACGCCGGCGGGTTGCGCAGGCAGGCGCCGCAGACCCCGACCCCGGCGGGCACCCGCAGCGCGCAGCGCTGGCACCGGGTGGCAGGCTGCGCGAACCGTGCCGTGCAGGCCTTGCACAGCCGCTGCGCTGGCCAGGCATGGCACACGGCGCACTGGCTGGGCACGCTGCCCGACAGGCCGCGCAGGCGGCGCGCAACTTCTTGCAGGCGCGTGAAAAGCATGCCGTCAATATACTCGCGCGTTTGCGTGCAGCGCCATGTCCTCCCCTTCCTGCGAGCGTCCTCCCACCATCGATCCCGTCGCCGCCGCCCGCTGGCACGCGGCGGCGCCCGCAGTCTCCCCCTG
>NZ_AFAL01000272.1 GCF_000193225.1 Verminephrobacter aporrectodeae subsp. tuberculatae At4
TCGGTTTCCAGTGTCAGCGTCAGCGGGCCGGTGGCCCTGATCCTGTCCTTCACGTTGTCCTTGTTGAAGCCGAACTGCGTGAGGATGAACGCGGGGGCCTTGTCCAGCACCACGGCGCGGTGCAGCGAGTAGGCCACGTCTTCGGCCATGAGCGCATTGCCCGAGGCAAATTTCAGCCCGCTTCTGAGTTCAAAGGTGTAGGTCCTGCCATCGGGCGACACCGTCCAGGACGTGGCCACGTCAGCGACCAGCTGGGTCGGGTCCTTGACATCCAGGCGCACCAGCCGGTCGTAGGTGTTGCCCATGATCTCGCCCGTGGTCGTCTCAAAGGCCTCGGCCGGATCCAGCGTGATGACGTCGTCCACCCCAAGGGCAATCACCAGCGTGTCCTTGGGCGTGGCCGCCAGCGCGGGCGTGCCCTGGCAAACCAGCAGGGCCAGCAGGGCGCTGGCGCAGAGCAAACGGGGGTTGGGGGGAGAGAGCAGGTATTTCAAGAGCGATTCCTTGCTGTGCAGATAGTGTGGATACGGTTTGGTGCTGCAAGACACCGCAGAACTTGGAATGGTTACACGCATGAATCATGCCTGCATTCCGCCCAAGTTCCGCCCCCTGGATTCGCGCAAGGTATCTGCATCCTATGGCTGCGGGCCCGTCCGTCGTATCAGTAATTACCTTCGGTCCCGAGGAAAGGGCCGCTCCATGGGGGCTCTTCGCCGTTCAACTCGTACCCGGTGCTGCGCCCACCCGCCCCTGACTTGCCAACGTCCGCCAGCCGCCCCATCAACACCCCCTGGGCGCGACTGACCTCGGCCAACGACGGGGCCAAGGCTGCCAGATCGAAACGCCAACTTGGCCAGTCGGTGGCCTGCCAGATGCAGGTGCAATCTCCGCATTTCATGCGGAGATTATGAAGACATTCGCCGCAGGCGTGGGGGTTGCAGAGCTTGCGTCCTTTGAGGCGCATGGCTCCCAAGGAGGGGCCTTCCACATGACGGTGCGACGGCACGCGCACGGAGACGCCCGCGCGCCATATGGCCCAGGATTTATGCAAAACGCCTCATGCCGGGCAGCGTAATGACGCTGTCACACGGCGACCGCACAATCAGAAACCAATTGATTATCTCCAGATAGAAACGAACAGCAGTCCCGCACAAATTCGCCTGGAAGATAAATCTCTTCAAAACCCCCATGATTCAGGGGATACGCACGCCTGCGCGGACGACGACACTCCATATAAGGA
>NZ_AFAL01000271.1 GCF_000193225.1 Verminephrobacter aporrectodeae subsp. tuberculatae At4
GGAGGTCGACGAGATGCGCCGCAGCGTCAAGTCATACGACAGCACGGGCCATGTGATGCTCTGCGACTCGTTCTCCAAAACCCTGGCGCCAGGCCTGCGCCTGGGCTGGCTGGAGGGCGGCCGCTGGGCCGAGCGGCTGCGCGCAATCAAGGGCTTGCAGGTGGGCGGGCAGTCGGCGGTGCTGGAGCTGGCCCTGGCCGACCTCATCTCCCAGGCCGGCCATGCGGCTGCGATGCGGCAATTGCGCGCCGCCGCGGCCGCGCGGGTGAGCACGGCGCGCCACAGCATCGCCACGCATTTCCCGCAAGGCACGCGCGTCAGCGATCCGCCCGGCGGCCTGCTGCTCTGGCTGGAACTGCCGCGCGCGCTCGACACGGTGCAACTGCACCAAGCCTGCCTCGCCGAGCGCATTCTGATCGCACCGGGCAGCGTGTTCAGCGCCAGC
>NZ_AFAL01000270.1 GCF_000193225.1 Verminephrobacter aporrectodeae subsp. tuberculatae At4
CGATCGACGTCTGCGCCGCGCCGCGCCGGGTGGCGCCCGCCTGGACCACGGCGTTTTGCACGGGCAGTTCGTCCACCTGGCGCACCAGTTCGTCGAGCCGGGCCAGCAGGCCGGCGGTGTCGGTCACGCTGGCCCGCGACAGGCGGTCGAGGTCGAGGCCGATGGCGCGCTGCACGGGGGTCAGGCGCGGTTGCGCCGCGCGTTCGATGCGCTGCTGCGCGCTCTTGAGCGCCGCCACCAGGGGTTCCAGGCTGCCGCTGAGCTGCGCCTGCTGCTGCGCCAGCCGGATCGCGGATTCAACGTCCACCAGCAGGTTCTCGTCGCGCGAGCGCGACAGGCTCTGCATGAGCTCTTCGAGCTGGCTGCGCTGCAGCGCCACTTCGCCGAGCCGGGTTTCGGCGACGGACAGGCGCGCCGCCGTGTCGCGCACCAGTTCTTCGGCCTGCCGGGCCATGCTGCGGGCCTCG
>NZ_AFAL01000269.1 GCF_000193225.1 Verminephrobacter aporrectodeae subsp. tuberculatae At4
CGGTCGCGAGCAATCTGGCCAACGTGGACGCCGTCGCCGGCCCGGATGGCCAGGCGTACAGGGCGCGCCAGGTGGTCTTCCAGACGGCGCCCATGGGCGCAGACGGCGCGGCCGGCGTGCGCGTGATCGGCATGCGCCAGAGCGCCGTTCCCGGCCGGCGCGTGCATGACCCGGACAACCCCCTGGCCGACGCGCAGGGCTATGTGACGCATTCCAACGTGAACGCCGTGGAGGAGATGGTGAACATGATTTCCGCCTCCCGCTCGTACCAGAACAACGTCGAGGTCATGAACACGGCCAAGTCGCTGCTTCTCAAGACCCTGCAACTGGGCCAGTGACCGTGATTTCAGGAGACCCGCCATGATTCCCAGCGCCACCCCCGTCCCTTCCGCTCTTCCCGCCACCGCCGCCGCAGCAGCGAAGCCGCCGCCGGGCGCCAAACCCCAGGTCGGCGCAGCGGCCGCGCAGGAGCGGTTTCTGAAGCTGCTCGTCGCGCAGCTGAACAAC
>NZ_AFAL01000268.1 GCF_000193225.1 Verminephrobacter aporrectodeae subsp. tuberculatae At4
CTTGGCGCTGGGTCGCATCAATGTGCAGTCCGTCCTGGGCGAGCCACTGCGCGCCGAAATCGAACTGCCGCAAATCACCCCGGCCGAAGCCGATTCCCTGCGCGCCACGATTGCCTCCCCGGAAGTCTTCCGTGCCCAGGGCATGGAATACACGCAGGCGATAAACAATCTGCAGGTTGAACTGCAGCGCCGACCCGATGGCACGACCATGCTGCGGCTCTCGGGTGAGCGCCCGGTCAGCGATCTGTTCCTCGACCTGGTGCTCGACGCCCGCTGGGGTTCCGGCCACATCGTGCGCAACTACACCATGCTGTTCGACCCGTCGTCCGCACGCCGCGCAGCGCCTGCGGTCACGGCGGCGGCGCAGATGGCGGCCGGGCAGTCCGCAGCATCCGACGCGACCCCTGCGCAGCCGCGTACCGACGAGGATGCCATGACCCCGGCGTCCGCCACACGGCTCGCGCCAGCCGACGGCGTCACGGTGCGGGCCGGCGACACCGCGGGTCGCATCGCGAATGCCTACCGTCCGGCGGGGGTCTCGCTCGACCAGATGCTGGTCGCCTTGGTGCACAGCAATCCCGACGCCTTCATCCGGGGCAACGCGAATCTCCTCAAAGCCGGCGCCGTTTTGCAGATTCCCGACCAGGCAACGGCGCAGGCCACGCCAGCGTCCGAGGCGCGGCAGATCCTGGCCGCGCAGGCGCGCGACTTCAACGCCTTCCGCAACAAGCTCGCGACCGCAGTGCCCGCAACCGGAATCGCCGCTGCGCAGCGCTCGGCCACAGGCAACGTCCAGACCCGGGTGGAAGACAGAAGAGCCGCGACCACGGCGCCCGACAAGCTCACCCTGTCCAAAGGCGCGGTCAAAGGGCGCAAAACTGCCGAGGAGCAGCTTGCCAAGGACAAGCAGGCGCACGAGACCACAACGCGGATGGCCGAGCTGTCCAAGAACATCACCGAACTGAACCAACTCGGAGCGGCGTCC
>NZ_AFAL01000267.1 GCF_000193225.1 Verminephrobacter aporrectodeae subsp. tuberculatae At4
GGTGCGCGCGCAATCGAGCGCGCCCGTCGCCACCCTGGCGCAGGCCGAGGCGCTGGGCAGCGCCGTCGCCCGGCGCCTGCACGCCGGTGGCGCCCGGGGCAGCGGCCCGGCCCCGGACGGGGCACCGACGCCATGCCCCCCCGGGTGATCGTCACGCGGCCCGCCGACGCCGCCGCGCACTGGGTGCGGCAACTGGGCGCACGCGGAATCACCGCCGCCGCGCTGCCGCTGATCGGCATCGGCCCCTGCACCGACCCCGCTGCGCAGCAGGCGCTGAGCCAGGCCCGCGCGCGGCTGGCGCAGCACCACTACCGGGCGCTGATGTTCGTCAGCGGCCACGCCGTGGCCCATTTTTTTGCCCCGAATGCTCCGAATGGGCCGTCGATGGCGCCGGATGTTCATTCCCTGGTTGCGGCAAAAACGCGGGCCTTCGCGCCCGGCCCCGGAACGCTCCACGCGCTCGTTCTGGCGGGCGTCCCGCGCGCCTGCATCGACGGCCCCGCGCCCGACGCGGCGCAATTCGACTCCGAAGCGCTGTGGCAGCAGGTGGCCCCGCAAATCCGGCCGGGCGACCGCGTGCTGATCGTGCGCGGGCGCTCCCGGGGCGCCGAAGACGCCGTGCAGGGCACGGGCCGGGACTGGTTTGCGTGCCAGATCGAGGCGGCCGGCGGGCAGGTGGAATGCGTGGTGGCGTATGAACGCAGCGCACCCCGGCTCGGCGCCGCGCAGCGGGCGCTGGCGCAGCAGGCGGCGCAGGACGGATCCCTCTGGCTGCTGAGCAGTTCCGAAGCCGTGGCCCACCTGGCCGCGGCCCTGCCGGCCCAACGCTGGGCCGCGGCGCAGGCCCTGAGCACGCACCCGCGCATCGCGCAAGCGGCCCGGGCGCTGGGTTTTGGCCGCGT
>NZ_AFAL01000266.1 GCF_000193225.1 Verminephrobacter aporrectodeae subsp. tuberculatae At4
GAGCGCGACCCGGAGCTGATCGGCTTGATCGACGCCATGTCCATGCCGGTCGTTCTGTACGACCGCGAGATGCCGACCGCGCGCACGGACGCGGTGCTGTTCGATCACGTCAGCGGGGTTCGCAGCGCCTGCACGCAGCTGTTCGCGCTCGGCCACCGCCGCATCGCGCTCGCGCTCTGGGACGCCGACAGCCGCCCGGTGCGGCGCCGCACCGAGGGCTACCGCGCGGCCTACCGCGCCGCAGGAATGGAGCCTCCTGCGCTGATCCTGCGCCAGCCGACGGCGACGAGTTCGGTCTTCGACGACCTGCTGCGGCTGCTGAACGCGCCCGACCCACCGAGCGCGCTCATCGCCCAGGGCACGCACACCCTGGTCAGCGCGCTGCGTGCGCTGGCGCACGCGGGGCTTCGCGTCCCGCAGGACTTCTCGATCATCAGCATCGGTGACAGCGACTTCGCCCAGACGCATGTGCCGGCGATCAGCGTGCTGCGCACGAACGCCGGGCACGTTGCCGCGCAGGTCCGATGCA
>NZ_AFAL01000265.1 GCF_000193225.1 Verminephrobacter aporrectodeae subsp. tuberculatae At4
GCGCCTGGACGTCGTCGCGCGCGGCGAGCAGTTGGGCGATGCCGCGTTCGGCGTCCAGAATGCTCTTGCGCTGCACCTCGGTGGGGTGCGCCGTGAGCACGGGGGCGACGTGGCTGCCCGCCAGCGTCTGCGCGATGGTCTGCGGCGTGATGCCCGCGCGGCGCAGGCGCGACAGGGCCAGCTCGATGCTGCCATCCTGCGTGTCGCCCGCACGCTCGTGCACGGCGCGGCGGCGGATG
>NZ_AFAL01000264.1 GCF_000193225.1 Verminephrobacter aporrectodeae subsp. tuberculatae At4
ACGCACTGGCTGCTCGCGGTGCGCAGGGGTTGCAGCCGGCCGCGGGCGAGCAGGTCGGCGAGCAGCTGGCTGTGGTGCCACACGTCGAAATGGCCGCCCAGCGCCGGGTACTCGTTCTTCAGCGCGTGCAAGAGGTGCGGGTCGGGCGCCACGATGCGCTGGAAGCTGCGCGCCCCGAGGGTTTTGATGCGCTGCGCCGCGCGGCGCGGGTCGATGCGGCGTACCGCGTGCGGCTGCGTGCTCATGCGATCTCCAGCGCGTGCGCCAGCAGTTCGGCGATGTCCAGCACCTCGGGGCGCGGCCCGACCACGCCCTCGAGCATGGCCGTGCAGTTCGGGCAGGCGACGGCGAGCACGCCAGCGCCCGTGCCCTTTGCGTCCGCGATGCGGATGTCCGGGATGCGCCGGGCGCCGGGAACGTCGGTGAACGGTGCGCCGCCGCCACCGCCGCAGCAGCGCCCCTTCTCGCGGTTGCGCGGCATTTCGACGAGTTGCACGCCAAGGGCCTGGAGCAGCGCGCGCGGGGCGTCCACTTCGCGCGCGTAGCGGCCCAGGTAGCACGGGTCGTGGTAGGTCACGCACTGGCTGCTCGCGGCGCGCAGGGGGTGCAGCTGGCCGCGGGCGAGCAGGTCGGCGAGCAGCTGGCTGTGGTGCCACACGTCGAAATGACCGCCCAGCGCCGGGTACTCGTTCTTCAGCGCGTGCAAGAGGTGCGGGTCGGGCGTCACGATGCGCTGGAAGCTGCGCGCCCCGAGGGTTTTGATGAGCTGCGCCGCGAGGCGCTGGAAGCCCGCCTCGTCGCCCAGGCGCCGCGCCAGGTCGCCGCAGTCGGTCTCCGCCGCGCCCAGCAGCGCGATGTCCAGGCCGGCGCTTTGCAGCGTCTTCACGAGGGCGCGCAGCGTGCGCTGGTAGCGCATGTCGAAGCCGCCTTCGCCGACCAGCAGCAGCCAGTCCGCCTGCATGCCCATGCTCAGCACCGGCACGTTCAGGTCGGCGGCCCAGTGGTGGCGCGCCGCGAGCGGGAAACCGCCCACGGTATCCGTGTCGCGCAGCTGTTCGAGCGCCTGCATGCCCTGGTTCGGCAGCACGCCGCCGACCAGCGTGAGGTGGCGGCGCATGTCGACGATCGCGTCCACGTGCTCGATCAGCATCGGGCATTCCTGCACGCAGGCGCGGCAGGTGGTGCAGGACCACAGCGTGTCGCCGGCGATGAGTCCGGGGACGATGGGCGCACCGGGCGCGCCATGGTGCCGGCCGGTGCCTGCGCCGGGGTGGGGGCTGCCGGCGTAGCGCGCGTCGCTCGCCGAGCCCATTCCTGCGACCAGGTCCTGGATCAGCTTTTTCGGGTTCAGCGGTTGGCCCGCAGCGAAGGCCGGGCAGGCGGCCTCGCATTTGCCGCACTGCACGCAGGCGTCGAACGACAGCAGCCGGTTCCAGGCGAAATCGGCGGGCCGGCCCACGCCCAGGTCGCCGGCGTCCAGGCGCAGGGGCTGCAAGGCCGTGGCCGCGCGTTTGTCGACGCGAAAGCGCTCGGG
>NZ_AFAL01000263.1 GCF_000193225.1 Verminephrobacter aporrectodeae subsp. tuberculatae At4
TCCAGCAGCAGGCGCTGCGTTGCCGACTCCTTCACATGGCGGTAGATCACGCGCGCCAGCTTGGGTTTTTCACCGTAATGGCCGTCGTTGCGCTCCAGCGCGACGATTTCGTTCGCGCGCCACTCGCGCAGCTTCATGGGGCCGGAGCCGGCGTAGTGGGTCTTGAGCCAGGCGTAACCCCAGTCGCCGTTCTGCTCCTTGGACAGCAGCAGTTTCCTGTCCACGATCGCGCCCACGTTGGCCGTCAGGCAGTTGAGGAAGAAGCTGGGCGCGTAAGGCTTGTCGGTTTCCAGTGTCAGCG
>NZ_AFAL01000262.1 GCF_000193225.1 Verminephrobacter aporrectodeae subsp. tuberculatae At4
GCCGAGCAGGGCCTCGAGGGCTACGACGTCAGCGTGTTCTTCGGCATCGTGGCACCGGCGGGAACGCCGGCGCAGCGGCTGCACACGCTCAACCGCGCCTTCGCCGAGGCGCTGGCCGCCCCCAGGCTGCGCCAGCAGTTCGCGGCCCAGGGCCTGGAACTGCCGCCCACCACCACGCCCGAACAGTTCGGCGCGTTCATCCTGGCGCAGATGCGGACGTGGGCCACGCTGGTGCAGCAGTCCGGGGCGCAGTTGGACTGATTCGCTCCGGACCCCTGCCCGGGGACCGCAGGGGGTGGTCGTCACCGAGCAAACGGATGCTCTGTGATGAACTGGCGCAGGGCGGCATCGATCCGGGTTTGCCACCCCTCGCCCGTTGCACGGAATTGCGTCACCACGTCGTGCGACAAACGGATGGTGATGCGCTCCTTGGTGACTTCCGCCTTCGGGCGGCCCATGCGGACCAATGGTTTTACCGCTTCCCATTCCTCGTCGGTCAACGGCATTGCGTCCGGGTCAGAC
>NZ_AFAL01000261.1 GCF_000193225.1 Verminephrobacter aporrectodeae subsp. tuberculatae At4
TGGCGGTGAGCCAGCGCAGGTAGTGCAGGCGGGATTCGGTGCTGAAGAACTCCGGCTCGGGCGGCGCCCGATTGCCGATCGCCGAGCTCAGGGCCGTGCGCACGGAGTCCATCAACGGCTCCTCCAACTGCCCCCCCGCATGCGCGGTCTGCGGCGCGGCAAGCCACGCGGCAGGGGCCGAGAGCGCTGACAGGAAGCGCAGGCAGACGCGCCGCGACAAACCGCCCGGGATGGCCGGCATGGCACCGCATGCAGGCACCCGCTTGCTCATACGGCCATGCGACCCTTCACGTGCGCCAGGACGTCGGCGCAGGCCACCCTGGTGGCCGCCGGGTCGCGGCGGTGCTGGTATTCCAGCTGGCCCTCCCCGAGGCCGCGCTCCGAGATCACCACCCGGTGCGGAACGCCGATGAGCTCCCAGTCGGCAAACATGGCGCCCGGGCGCTCGCCGCGGTCGTCGAGCAGCACGTCGACTCCCGCAGCCAGGAAGTCGGCGTACAGTTTTTCCGCCGCCGCCTGCACGGCGGCGCTGCGGTCCATGCCGATGGGGCAGATCACGGCCGTGAAGGGCGCAATCGCGTCGGGCCAGATGATTCCGCGCGCGTCATGGTTCTGCTCGATCGCGGCCGCGGGCAGGCGCGTCACGCCGATCCCGTAGCAGCCCATCTCGAACAACCGGGGCTTGCCGTTTTCGTCCAGAAAGGTCGCGTTCATGGCCTGGCTGTACTTGGTTCCCAGGTAGAAGACATGGCCCACCTCGATGCCCCGCTCTATCGCCAGCAGCCCCTTGCCGTCGGGGGAGCGGTCGCCGGACAGCACGTTGCGCAGGTCCGCCACGGCGTCGGGCTCGGGCAGGTCGCGGCCCCAGTTCACACCGGTGACGTGGAAATCGGGCGCATTCGCGCCGCAGATCCAGTCCGCCATGAGTGCCACTTCGCGGTCGGCGACG
>NZ_AFAL01000260.1 GCF_000193225.1 Verminephrobacter aporrectodeae subsp. tuberculatae At4
CACTGGCCGGCGGCTTGCCGGTCGGCCGCGGTCGATTCCGCGCTCTGCGCCAAGCCCGCGACCAGCCGCTGCGCCTCCCACGCGGGGCAGGCCAGGGTGACGTGCCCGAACACCGCGTCCGCCCGCCCTGCCCCGCCGGCGCAGAGCACCTGCCAGCGCCGCCCGTCGGGCGCCAGGCCCTGGACCCGCTGCGCGCCGAGCACCCGGGCGCCGTGGCGCTCCAGCCACTGCGCTGCGGCCTGCGGAAAGAGGGCGCTCAGGTCGGTGCGCGGCAGCAGCAGGTTGGAGCCGCCCGGGCCGCTGAACAGGCTGTCTTGCAGCACGCGCAGAAATACCTGGCCGCTGGCCCTCGGCGCCGGGGTGTTGAGCGCCGAGACGCACAGCGGGTCGATGAACTCGGCCATCAGGCGCGGTGTGAGCGCTACGCACAGCTGCGCCACCGAGGTCTGCGGTGCGCAGCGAAAGCGGCGCAGGCGCCACACTGCGGCCGTGCGCAGCAGCGCGCAGCGGTCACG
>NZ_AFAL01000259.1 GCF_000193225.1 Verminephrobacter aporrectodeae subsp. tuberculatae At4
TGCGCTGGAGCAGCCCGGGCCTGTCGGTGGAGGTGCACGAGCTGCGCCTGGGCTGGCAGCTGGCCCCGCTGCTGCACCGCCGCCTGGAACTGGGCGAAGTGCAGGCCGCGCGCGTGCAAATCACCCCCGGGGACGTGGCCGACACCGAACCCGTGCAGGCCCCCACGCAGTTGCTGCTGCCGCTGCGCATCGGCGCGTCGTTTCGCGTGCAGCAGTTGCAATGGGCCGCAGCGCCCGCCGTGCAGGCCACGGGCCTGGTGGGGGACTACCGCTTCGACGGACACGAGCACCGCCTGCGTATCGGCGGCGTGGAACTCGCGCAGGGCCGCTACAGCGCCAGCGCCACGCTGCAGGCGCTCGCGCCCATGGCCATCGAAGCCACGCTGGACGGCAGCCTGCACACCGCGCTGCCCGGCGGCGCAACCATGCCCGTGAGCGCGCAGGCCAGGCTGCGCGGAACCCTGGCCACGCCCGCGGCGCAGTTGCAACTGCAAATGCAGCTGCGCCCCACCGCTCCTGGCACGGCGCCAACCGCGGAGTCCATGCAGGCTGACCTGCAGGCCACGCTCGCGCC
>NZ_AFAL01000258.1 GCF_000193225.1 Verminephrobacter aporrectodeae subsp. tuberculatae At4
GACGGGGCTGCACGCGTTCCTCACGCAGTTCCTGGATCGCATCAACGACCTGGGCGGCGGCATCAGCCGCGATTTCCTCGCGACCGCGGGAGATTGACCCGGGCCAGGGGCCCCCTCAGCGCTGCACCAGGATGGCCATGGTCAGGCGCGAGACGCAGGTCAGCTCGCCGGCCTCGTTGACCAGGTCGATCTGCCACACCTGCGTGCTGCGCCCCAGATGCACCGGCCGCGCCGTTCCCGTGACCCAGCCGCTGGTGACAGGGCGCAGGTGGTTCGCGTTGACGTCCAGGCCCACGGCGTT
>NZ_AFAL01000257.1 GCF_000193225.1 Verminephrobacter aporrectodeae subsp. tuberculatae At4
TTGCCGAGCTCGGCCGTACTCTGGACCCGGAAAACCGCCTGTACCAGCTGGGCACCCGTCCGAACCTGGGCAGCGAATCCCGCATCGACGCAGGCCATTCGGGCAACTCGGGCCATTCGGTACAGGGGGTACAGGGCCCGCGCTCCACCCTGGACTTCGATCTGAGCCAGGTCCCGGTGAGCACCGCGCTGTCCGGCAGAGCGGCGGCGGCTCCGGTGCCGGCAACCGCAGCTGCCGGCAACCAGCGCGGCAAACTGGGCCTGGGCAGCGAGGCCCAGGTGCAGCGGAATCAGCCCGCGCCGCAATCGGCGCTGGCTTCCGGCTGGAGCGCGCAGGATACGGAGCCCGCTCCCATACTGAACCTGCCACCGCAGGCACCAGCGGCCAAATCGCTTCAACCAGGGCCAAGCAGTCCGAGCATGGCCGCGACCGCCGCCATGGAGCTTGGCAAACTGTCGCTGGATCTGCCGCCGGCCAGGCCCGTAGCCGCCCCCATCCCGGCCATGGCACCAGTGCTCCCTGCACGTCCTGCCAGCATGGACATGCCACCGATCGCCCCCATGGAACTGGGCAAACCGCCACCGGCCAAGCCCGCGGCCGCTGCCGTATCGGAGTTCCAAGTCTCCAGCATCGGCCCGGCGGCGATG
>NZ_AFAL01000256.1 GCF_000193225.1 Verminephrobacter aporrectodeae subsp. tuberculatae At4
CCGGCCTCACGGCGCTCGATCCGACCCCGCAAAGCCGCGTGGGAATCTGCGCGGGCAATAGCGCCGAGCACATCGCCGCGCTGCTCGCCGTGCTCGCCTGCGGCAAGGTCTGGGTGCCGCTGAACCCGAAGAGCACCCGGTCCGAAATCCGCCGCATCGTCGATGTCACCGAGCCCTCGATCCTGGTGTTCGACGCCGCCTGCGCCGAACTGCTCGAAGGCGCGCCCGGCGTGCGCGTGTGCACCGGTGCGGCGCAGGGCGCGCGGCCCGCGGGCAGCACGCTCGCGGACCTGGTCCGGGACGGCGCCGGTGCGCCGCGTCCGGTGATCGATCTGCCGCCCGACGCGACCCAGGCGATCAAATTCACCGGCGGCACGACGGGGGTCCCGAAGGG
>NZ_AFAL01000255.1 GCF_000193225.1 Verminephrobacter aporrectodeae subsp. tuberculatae At4
GCCGGCTCTTGCCGGCGCGTACAACTTCGGCCCCCTGCCGCACACGGCGCTCAGCGTCGGGGAGCTGATCGAACGGGCCTGCCGCGCGTACCCCGGCAGCGCCGTGCGCCATGAGACCCCGGACGGCGGGGACGCTGCGCACGAAGCCGGCGCACTCGCGCTGGAGACCGCACATTCCCGCCAGGCGCTGGGCGTGGCCCCCTGCTGGGGCCTGGACCGGGCGGTCGCACGCAGCATGCACTGGTACCGCGCGCAGCATGGCGGCGCCGACGCGCGCGCGCTGTGCTTGGCGGACATCACCGCCTGGGAAGAGCAAGAGGTGCCCGCATGAGCCGTCTGGTACTGACCCCGCTGCTGCTCGCGGGCCTGTTTCGCGTGCAGCGCCGGCCCCGGGAGGACGATCGCGGCGCGTTCACGCGCCTGTTCTGCACGCAGGAACTCGCCAGCGCGGGCTGGACCGCGCCCGTGGCGCAGATCAACCACAGCCGCAGCGCGCAGCGCGGCTGCCTGCGCGGCATGCATTACCAGCGCCCGCCACACACCGAGATGAAACTCGTGAGCTGCCTGCGCGGCGCGGTCTGGGACGTGGCGCTCGACCTGCGCCACGGCTCGTCGAGCTTTCTGCAATGGCACGCCGAGTTCCTTTCGGCCGACAACGGCCGCGCGCTGCTCATCCCGCCGGGCTTTGCCCACGGCTTTCAGGCGCTGACCGACGACGCCGAACTGCTGTACTGCCACACCTGCGCGCATGCGCCCGCGGCGCAGGCCGGTGTGCATCCGCTCGACCCCCGGCTGGCCATCGTCTGGCCCCTGCCCACGGGCCAGATGTCCGAGCACGACGCGGGGCAGGCCGCGCTGCCCGCAGACTTTGAAGGACTGCGCCTGTGAACCCGCTTGCCTGCCGGCACTGCGACAGCCCGCTGCGCCGGCCATTTCTCGACCTGGGAAGCGCCCCGCCGGCGAACGCCTACCTGAGCGCGAGCGCGCTGCACGCGCCGCAGACCTGGTACCCGTTGCGCCTGCTGGTGTGCGAGAACTGCTGGCTGGTGCAGACGCAGGACCAGGCCGCGCGCGAGACGCTGTTCACCGGCGACTACGCCTACTTCAGCGCCTTCTCCAGCACCTGGCGCGCGCACGCCAAGGCCAGCGTGCACGCCCTGCACCAGCGCCTGGGTCTGCACGCCGGCAGCCGCGTGGTGGAAATCGCCTGCAACGACGGCTGCCTGCTGCAATACGTGCAGGCGGCGGGAATCCCCTGCTACGGCGTGGAGCCCACGGCGAGCACGGCGGCAGCGGCGCGCGCCCGGGGAATCGAGGTGGTGGAGCGCTTCTTTGGCCTGGCGCTGGCGCAGGAGCTGGCCGCCGCGGGACGCCAGGCCGACCTGGTGATCGCGAACAACGTGCTCGCGCACGTGCCCGACATCA
>NZ_AFAL01000254.1 GCF_000193225.1 Verminephrobacter aporrectodeae subsp. tuberculatae At4
GGTCACTTCCCTGGATTCGGCCAGGGCACCGCCGCACAGCACGGCTGCGGCCAGGGCGACGGCGCATTGCGGGGTCAAACGCTTGGGACCGTTCATCTGATTTCTCCTCGAAGGTGGGGAAGCGGCGCAAGAATCACGCCAATGCAAGCACGCACGGCTGCGTTGCGGCGCGATCCGACTTTGCCCCCATTACCCCGGGGGCGGAAGTGCCAGCGCCGCCGCGTGCATGGAGCCAGCGGCTACGGACTTACCCTTGTTTGGTGCGCGGCGCGCGAGCCCATCTTGCGCGCTCAGTGCGCGCACGTGCTCGGCATGCGGCGCTCACCGCGCGCCTTGGCCAATTCTTCCACCGCCAGGCCCAGTGCCCGGATGCCGGCCGGAATCTGCGCCGCCGCGATCGACGACAGGCGCAGGCGAAAGAACGTGCAGGGATACGGCGGCTTGACGAAGAAGACATCGCCCGCTTCGATCAGCACGCCGTGGCTGCGCGCCATCAGTGCAAGCTCCGCCGCATCGACCCAGGCCGGCGCCTGCACCCAGATGGACGCGCCGCCTTGCGGCAAACGAAAGGCGAAGTCCGGCAGATGGCTGCGCAGCGCCTCGGCGGCCAGGGCCAGCCGCTCCTGCATGGCGGCATTCACCCGCCGCGCGTGCGATTCGT
>NZ_AFAL01000253.1 GCF_000193225.1 Verminephrobacter aporrectodeae subsp. tuberculatae At4
CGAGCGCAGCAGCGGGCAGCTGCTCTACCGCGGCGAGGACATCGGCGCGCTGTCGGACGAGCGCATGCGCCGGCTGCGCAGCAAGCTGCAAATCATCTTCCAGGACCCCTACGCCAGCCTGAACCCGAAGATGCGCATCGGCGCCGTCCTCGGCGAGGCGCTGGCCACGCACGGCCTGCACCGGGGCGCGGCCGCGCGCGCCAGGCGCATTGCCGAGCTACTCGAAACCGTTGGCCTGCGCGCCGAGCATGCACGCTGCTTTGCGCACGAGTTCTCGGGCGGGCAGCGCCAGCGCATCGGCGTGGCGCGCGCGCTGGCGGTCGAGCCCGAGTTCATCGTCGCCGACGAGCCCTTGTCCGCGCTCGACCTGTCGATCCAGGCGCAGATCATCAACCTGCTCGCCGAACTGCGCGAGCGGCTCGGCCTGACGCTGCTCTTCATCTCGCACGATCTCGACGTGGTCGAGTACCTGTGCGAGCGCGTGCTCGTGCTGTACCTGGGCAAGGTGATGGAGGTGGCCCGCACCGAGGTGCTGTTCGCGCGCCCCGCGCACCCCTACACGCAGGCCTTGCTGGCTGCGCGCCCGAGGCCCGACCCGGACGCGGCGCTCGCGCGCCCCGTGCTCAGGGGCGAGATTCCCAGCCCCATCGCGCCGCCCTCGGGCTGCGTGTTCCGCACCCGCTGCGCGCACGCCATCGGCGCCTGCGCGCAGACCGTCCCCGCGCTCGAGGAAGTATCCGCCGGGCATTACAGTGCCTGCATCCGCAAAGACCTGCGCGCGCAGATTGCCGCATGACCATGACCGCCATGAACGATTTCAACGACCCGCTGCTGGGCAGCCATTCCAAGGGCTATCCGCGCACGCAGCCGCCGCGCCGGTGCAGCGCAATCGGCGCCGCAGGCTGGAACGTGTTGGCCGGCGACCTGCCGCTGCCGCTGGCCCTGC
>NZ_AFAL01000252.1 GCF_000193225.1 Verminephrobacter aporrectodeae subsp. tuberculatae At4
GCGACCGATGGGCGGATGGAGCCGACGAAGTTGCCCAGGTGGGGCACTCCCGTGGTGGTGATTCCGGTGAGAAAACGCGTGGTGCTCATGGCGGGCGGGGGCAGCGGGATCAGTTGAACAAGGGCATCAGCGGGCTGAGCAGCAGTTTGATGGCTTCCGCGCCCAGCGCCATGAGCGGGCGCAGCCACAGCCGGCCCACGACCCCGGCGAGCACCAGGCCGAGCACGATGAAAAAGCCCCAGGGCTCGACGCGCGCCAACATGCGCGCCGGCTTTGCGGGCAGCAGGCCGACCAGAATGCGCCCGCCGTCGAGCGGCGGCAGCGGAAACAGGTTGAAGGCCCACATCACCAGATTCACCATCAGGCCGGCGTTCGCCATCTCGATGAAGAAAGGCTCGTCCACGCCGAAACCGACGAGCGACACCAGCAGCAGCGCCCAGCCGAACGCCTGGATGAAGTTCGACGCAGGCCCCGCGAGCGCCACCCACACCATGTGCTGCCGGGGCCGGCGCAGATTGCCGAACCGGACGGGCACCGGCCTGGCGTAGCCGAACAGGAACGCGCCCTGGGTGGCAAAGTACAGCAGCAGCGGCATCAGG
>NZ_AFAL01000251.1 GCF_000193225.1 Verminephrobacter aporrectodeae subsp. tuberculatae At4
CGGATTTCCCGGCGCCACGATCAGGCCCTGCGTGCGTTGGGCAAAGCCGATGATCTTGTGCAGCCCCGGTTGCAGCAGCGGCCGGTAGATGCGCGCGCTCAGCGAGTCGGCCGCCGGCTGCTCCAGCGTGTGAAAGCCCGCCAGCGTGCAGCGCCCCTCGTTCAGCGCACGGATCGCGTCCACGCTGCCGCAAAAGCGGATGTCCAGATGCAGCGCGCCCGCGTCGGCCTGCGCGGCCGCATGCGCGCGCAGCGCCGCCAGGGCATCGTCGTGGCTGGCGTACAGGGTGAGCACGTGCGCCCGGTCGTCGAAGGCCACGGCAAACGCGCGCTCCAGGTCGGCGTGCAGCGCGGCAATCTGCGGCGCGAGCCGCGCCTGCGCCTGGCGCTCGGCCCAGAGCAGCTTGCTGCCGAATTCGCTGAGCCGCGCCGGCTGGCCCTTGTTCCAGGTGATCAGCGCGCCGCCGAGTTGCTCCTCCCAGC
>NZ_AFAL01000250.1 GCF_000193225.1 Verminephrobacter aporrectodeae subsp. tuberculatae At4
TGGAACGCGGACGTTTCGTGGCGCTGGTGCCAGAACAGTTCGACCACGCGCGGCGGTGCCTGTAGCGGAACGGGCACCCGCAGCAGGCCGGCCGTGCGGGGTGCATCCAGGCCCTTTGACCATGGCAGCACTGGCCATCAGGTCGGATTGGCGAATGGCATCGTAGGCGGCCGCGTAGTGGTTCACGGTGACGACCAGATTGCGCTGCAGGCCCCGGCTGCGCAGGAACAGGTCGTAGCTCGGCAGGGTCTTGCCGACCAGGCTGACGTCGATGTGGCATGCGCTCAGAAACTTCTTCAGCGAAAGTTTTCACGAACGCGCACCGCGCACGGGGTCCATGTCAGGGCGGGTGCTTGCTGCCCGGGAAGTGGAACAGATCCAGCAACAGGGTTTTCATCCATTCGTGGAACGCGGACGTTTCGTGGCGCTGGTGCCAGAACAGTTCGACCACGCGCGGCGGTGCCTGTAGCGGAACGGGCACCCGCAGCAGGCCGGCCGTGCGGGGTGC
>NZ_AFAL01000249.1 GCF_000193225.1 Verminephrobacter aporrectodeae subsp. tuberculatae At4
CGCCGATGGAGCCCAGCGACTCGGCGAGCAGCACGCTCACGCCCCCGTGCAGCAGCCCGAACGGCTGCCTGGTGCGCTGGTCCACGGGCACACGGCCGCGCAGGAAATCGTCGCCCAGCTCGACGATCTCTACGCCCAGGTGCTGGGCGGCGGTGCCTTGGTTGGCGGCGTTGAGCTGGTTCAGGTCGGTGGGTTTTTTCCAGATCGGCATGGAATCCTCGGTTGGGCAGAGAGCGGCGCTACGGCTGCGCCGGCAAAACGAAAACCCGTGTCGGCGGCTTGCCGGGTCGGTACGCCGTTATTCCCGGGGCCCGCCATTGTGCTTGTTCTTCCCGAGTCAGATGTCGATCTCGACCGCGTCGCCGTGCAGTTCCATGAGCGCGCGCCGGGCCGCCGCCTCGCCCTTGCCCATGAGCTTGGTGATGCGTTCCTCGGTGGCGGCAAAGTCCACGCTGCCCAGTTGCACCGGCAGCAGGCGCCGGGTGTCGGGGTTCAGCGTGG
>NZ_AFAL01000248.1 GCF_000193225.1 Verminephrobacter aporrectodeae subsp. tuberculatae At4
CGTCGGGCCGGGCGGCGTCGCACTGCGCGAGCCAGCACTTCTCCTGCGCGTTCAGCGCGGGCATGAGGAAGTCGCGCGGGCCCCCCAGGATCGCCAGGCGCCGCTCGCCGGGGCCCGCGCCGGACGCCGCCAGGTGCTCGAACAGGAGCTTGCTGCGCAGCACGCTGTAGACCGTCTCGGCCAGCGTCGCGCGCTCGCGCGGCCCCAGCCCCCGGTTGGCGCGAAAAAAGCGCGCCAGCAGCGCGTCCGCGGGGTGTTCGAACCGGAGGGTGAGCCGCACGAGTTCGGCGCAGACATCGAGCAGGGCTTTGGGGTGCATCGCCCGATTTTCCCACCCGGGTGCGCTGTCCCGCGGCGGGCTATCGGTGTCGGCGCTGAGCTGGATAGTGTTTCCCGCCTTGACGCGGTGCTGCCTTGGAACTCGGGGAAACCCTTGGTGTCGCGCTAGCGACTAATCGATGGATGCCGGGTTTCCGCGCGCAAGCTCCCGTATGCAAGGGTTCCACCCAGGCCCCCGGGCGCAGAGGCTGCGTATATTGGTCGGGATTTGCCCGCATTGCTCCGTCCCATGCCCAGCGCCTGTCTCCGCGCCCGTGGCGCTCCCGCGCCGGAGCGCCCATGACGCCCCGCCACCGCCCCGCCGCCGTGCAGCGCGACGCGCCGGGCTGGCTGCTGCCGGGACCGCTGGTGCTGCGCCTGATGTTGGTGGCCGCGCTGGCGGTGGTTTTGTCGGGGAGCGTTGCCGCATGGCTGGTCACGCGGGCCTCGGGG
>NZ_AFAL01000247.1 GCF_000193225.1 Verminephrobacter aporrectodeae subsp. tuberculatae At4
GGCGCATGCGCACGCCCAGGTGCGCGGCGTGCTCGACGCCGTGCACGCGGCCGCGCAGCGCGGCCACTGGTGCCTGGGCCACGTGCGCTACGAGGCGGCGGCGGCGTTCGACGCCGCCCTGCAAACGCACGCGGCGGATGGCCCGCTGGCGTGGTTTGCCGTGCACGACGGGCCCCTGCCCTGGCCGGAGGAAGACACCGGGCAAGGGCCCACGCACGCGGCATGGCTGGAGTGGCAGGACAGCCTCGACCGGGCCGATTTTGACGCCGCGCTGGCGCGCATCCAGCAGGCCATCGCTGCGGGCGAGCTGTACCAGGTGAACTACACCGCCCCGCTCAGGGGCCGCTTGCAGGGCGGAGCCGACGCGCTGTTTGCCGCACTGCAGCGGGCCCAGCCCGGAGGCTACGCGGCGCATATCGACACCGGAGCGCAGCAGATTCTGTCGGTCTCGCCCGAACTGTTCTTTGACTGGCAGGACGCGCCCGGCGGCGGCGCCATCCTCGCGCGCCCCATGAAGGGAACGGCGCCGCGCGGCGCCA
>NZ_AFAL01000246.1 GCF_000193225.1 Verminephrobacter aporrectodeae subsp. tuberculatae At4
CCTCGCTCTCGCTGGCGCAGAGCGTCTACCAGCAGCTGGCCACGCAGCTCGGCTACACCGACGCCCACCTGGCGCGCGGCCTGCGCCCGCCGCCCGCAGTGCCCCCGCAGGCCGGTCAGCCCATGCCCCAACCGGTCGAATCGGCCCCGCCACCCCAAGCGCCCGAGCAGGTCCTGATCCTCAAATAGCCAAGCCGTGTTGCATGCGGTCCTGCTGGTTCTGGCTGGTGCTGCTGCCGACCGCTTTGCTGGGGGGCTGCGCGGCCTCGCCGGCGCCGGCGCCCGCCGCAGCATCCCCCAACGCCTTTCTTGCGCACCCGCTGCCCGGTGACGGCGCGGCCCTCCTGCCCGCACTCCAGCGCAAGGAACGGGTCGCGCCCCTGCGCTACCGCGTCATCGTGCTGCCGGGGTCGGGTTGCGCGGGCATGGGGGCCTTTGCCGAGCGCTACTTTGCCGGGCTGCTGCACGCGCAGGTGCTGCTGCTGCACAAACCCGGGGTCGCGCCCGAGGCGCGCACGGCGCCTGCCGACTGCCCGCACGATTTCCTGCGCCAGGACCGCCTGTCCGCCTGGCTGGCGCATGCCCGCGCAGCCCTGCGTGCCGACGCCCGGCAACGCCAGGGGCAGCCCGCCCTGCCGCAACTGCTCGTCGGCATTTCCGAGGGCGCCGAGTTGCTGCCCGCGCTGGCGCCCGAGGTGCCGCATCTGGCAGGGCTGATCCTGCTGTCCTCCAGCGGGCTGGACCCGCAGGAGAGCGGGGCGCTGCAGGCCCGCCGCCTGGGGCGGGAGGCCGAGTGGCAGGCCCTGGGCAGGGCGCGGGCCACTGCGCTGCCGGACGACGCGCTGATCCAGGGGCGCAGCCTGGGCTACTGGCGCGACCTGTGGCATTGGCCGGTGGCGCAGCCTTTGACCGACGGCCCCTGGCCCGTGCTGCAAGTCTGGGGCGCAGACGATTCCCGGGTGCCCGCCGCTGCCTACGAGCGCTTCGCACAGCGTGCCGCGCGGCGCCCGGCGGCTCTGTGCGCGCACCGGCTGGACGGCGCGGACCACGGCCTCCAACAACCTGCTGCGAGCACCGACGGCGTGCAGCAGCTATGGGCCTGGACCGAGCAATGGGCGCGCGCACCGCGGGCCGGACTGTGCAGTCCACTGCAGCGCCGGCAGGCTTCCCAAGAGACCCTGGACACGTTCTGAGATCACCGCCATGACCCACCCCCGTCCACCGACAGCGTCCAGCCGACTCCCCTGCGCCAGGACGCCCGCACCATCGGCCTCGTCGGTCTGGCCCACGGCTGCTCGCACTTCTTTCATATGCTGCTGCCCCCGCTGTTCCCGTGGCTGATCCGGGACTTCGGCCTGAGCTACTCCGAACTGGGCCTGCTGGTTTCGGTGTTCTTCATCGTCTCGGGGGTCGGTCAGGCCCTTTCGGGCTTTGTGGTCGACCGCGTGGGCGCAACGCCCGTGCTGTACTGCGCGCTGTCGGTCTTTGCGGCCGCGGCCCTGGCGGCGGCTGCGGCGCCCGGCTACGCGGGCCTGCTGCTCGCAGCCGCGCTGGCCGGTCTGGGAAACGCCTCGTTCCATCCGGTGGACTTCACCATCCTGAACAAGCGCGTATCACCGCTGCGCCTGGGGCACGGCTTTTCGGTGCACGGCATCAGCGGCAACCTGGGCTGGGCGCTGGCGCCCGTGTTCATGGCCGGAATCGCCACGGCCACGGGATCGTGGCGCAGCGCCTGCCTGTGCGCCGCCCTGCTGGCCCTGGCCGTGCTGGCCACCGTGCTGTACAACCGCGGGGCGCTCGACGACCACCGGGGCGCCGGGTCGCAGCTGGCCGGGGCCGGCAGCAGCGCGGCGGCGCCGGAGCATCCGCTGGCGTTTCTCCGGCTGCCTTCGGTGTGGCTGTGCTTCTCGTTCTTTTTCTGGAGCACCTGCTCCCTGGGCGCGATCCAGAGTTTCTCCGGCCCCGCGCTGCAGTCCCTGTATGGGTTGCAGCCCGGCGTGGCGGCCATGGTGGTGACGGGCTACATGCTGTGCGGCGCTGCGGGGATGC
>NZ_AFAL01000245.1 GCF_000193225.1 Verminephrobacter aporrectodeae subsp. tuberculatae At4
CGTCGGCGCCGGCACGGAGGAGCCGAATGCGCTCGTGCAGCTCGGCGTGGGCGCGCTCACGACGCCGAACCTGAAAGCCACGCAGGTCGAGCTGTACGAGGGGCTGAGCGCGCGCCCGACCTCGGGCTGGCCGTCGCTGGAGTGCGACGTGAAATCGCTGCTCGGCCTGGGCGCGCGCTTCATGCCCGCAGGGTTCTACAGCAAGACCTTCAAATGGCCGCGCAGGCTGTGGCCGTTGTACGAGGCGCTGATCCGCAAATGCGCCGGCTTTGGCGCGGCGCCCGACATGCCCGACCCCGAGTGCTACGACCATTTGCACCACCACGTGGACGTGCTCGTGGTCGGCGCCGGCGCCTGCGGCCTGCTGGCCGCGTTGCAGGCCGGGCGCGCGGGCCTGAAGACGCTGCTGCTCGACGAGCAGAGCGAGCCCGGCGGCTGGTTGCTCTCGGACCCGGCGGCGCGCATCGACGGGCGCGACGGCGAC
>NZ_AFAL01000244.1 GCF_000193225.1 Verminephrobacter aporrectodeae subsp. tuberculatae At4
CCTGCGGGGTCTGCGCGCGGATATGCGTCACGTCGGCGGCATCGCGCAGCACCCGCACGGCCGCGCGCAGTCCGGTCACCTGGAGCGTGCCGTCGAGCACCGCGAGGCTGCGCCGCGCATAGACCGCCGCGCCCGACCCCGCGAGCAGCGCCAGCGCCAGCGAAACGACGGCGGTCCATCTGATCCATGCCATGGTGTTCATCTCCTGTCGTCGTTTGTCGTTTCGGCAGCTCAGTGCCGGTGTCCCCAGTGGATCAGCGCGTCGCGCTCCTGCACCGAGAGCGACACCGTGGCGCCGACGGGCAACAGCACCTTGGTCGCCACATGCCCGAACGGCAGGCCGGTGAGCACCGGCGCCTTGATCCGGCTGCGCAACCAGTCGATCACCGATTGCAGCCTGTAGCCCCGGTCATGCGGCGCCAGCCGGAAATCGGTGAACTGCCCCAGCACGACGGCCCTTTGCCGGGCCAGCACACCGGCGTGCAGCAGTTGGGTGAGCAGGCGTTCGATGCGGTAGGGGTGCTCCTGCACGTCCTCCAGAAACAGCACGCCGCCCGACAGGTCCGGCAAGTACGGCGTTCCCAGCAGCGACGCCAGCACGCACAGATTGCCGCCCCACAGGGTCGCGCGCTTCAGGTGCAAATTCGGCACCGCGGGCCGGCCGGTGGCGGCGTCGGGCCGGGCGCGCGGCAGGCGCCAGCCGACGCCCTCGCCATGGCCGGCGAGCAGGTCGTCAAAGCAGGCCTGCATGATCTCGTCGGGTTCGTCGGCGACGCCAAAATCGGAGTCCAGCGCCGGCCCGGCCCAGCTGCGGGCGCCGGTCCGCGCAAGCAGCGCCAGCTGGAAGGCCGTGAAATCGCTGAGCCCCACGAAATGCGTTCCCCGGGCGATGGCCCGGGCGACCGCCTTGTAGCGTATTCCCGGCAGGATGCGTGTGAGGCCGTAGCCGCCGCGCGAGATCAGCGCCACGTCGGCGCCGCTGGCCGCGGCGCGGTGGATCGCGGCCAGGCGCGTGGCGTCGTCGCCCGCAAAGCGCGTGTGGCTCGCCAGCGCGTCGGCGTC
>NZ_AFAL01000243.1 GCF_000193225.1 Verminephrobacter aporrectodeae subsp. tuberculatae At4
GGTCCGGCAGCGGCGCTGGACGGGCGGGCGGGCGTTCTCGTCTCCGCCGGCTGCTCCAGCACCTGCGCCCATGCGTCCAGATCCAGCTGCGCCTGCTGGATGTTCGCGGCCACGCCCTGCGCGGGCAGCGGGGCGGACTCCCCATGGCCCAGGCCGATGCCGATCGTGCCGCGCAGCACCGGTCTGGGGCCCGCTCAGGTCCCGCAGATAGCTGGCCGAACCCAGCGCTCCCAGGTCCAGGCTGAGCTGGTCGCGCAGCACGGCGGCGTTGCCGGCCGGGCCGGCCAGCGACTCGCGTGTCAGCCGGTTTTCGAAGCGCAGGGGCAGGCTGCTTTCGGCCGATTTGCCCAACGGGGCGGGGAGCGCCAGCGCCATGCCCTGCAGGCTGGTCTGTACCTGCAGTTCGGGAACGCCCCGGCGAAACGCCAGCGCCAGGGTGTAGGGGGCGCTGCCCGTCGCGCGCCGCGCCAGCTGGGACAGCATGCCGGCCGGGAATGCCTGCTGCAAGCCTTCGGCGCTCATGATTCCTTGCGCGTGCAGTTGCACGCTCGGCTCGGTGGCGGCCGCGTGCGGATCGAGCGTGCGCATGCCCCCTTCCAGCCGCACGCCGCCGCCCAGCGCCTGGGCCTGCACGCCCTGGAGCGAGAAGCCGGATTCGCTGAATTGCACCGTGCCGCGCACGCGGCTCAGGGCGGGGGTGTCCGGCGTGATGCGCAGCGCGTTGCCGGCCAGCGTGACGCTCCCCTGGACCCGGGCGTTGTGCAGTTCGTGGATGGGCAGGTTCAGGCGCAGCTGAAAGTCTGCGTCGCCGCTCCCGCTGGCCTGGTCCAGGGCATGGCCGGTCATGCGCCCCAGCGGCGAGCGGCTCATGAGCGCGAGCAGTTCCGGCAGGGGCCCCCGGGAGTCCGCGCTGACG
>NZ_AFAL01000242.1 GCF_000193225.1 Verminephrobacter aporrectodeae subsp. tuberculatae At4
GGGATGGCCAATTCAATGCGTCGTGATTGGATATCTCCTGCTTCGATTCCATTCGCTTGATGCGCTGATTTCTCATAATCCTTCGCCTCCTTGACGTAACGCCGCAAATAGCCCGCTGCCTGCCCTGGCGTCATGGGCTTGCTTCCTGACAGTCCCAGGGTGTCCATGGTCTTGATGCTTACCGCATGGCCCGTGGTCCGGTTAAAGGAGTCAAAGGTCTTGTGGTTGTGCTGTATTTTATCAAGCATAACATAGCCATTCTCCTGGGAGTATTTGGTGCTTTCCAAGTTGTTTTCAAAGGACTTCCCGCGCAGATTTTTTTTAGGCGTCGTCCAGTTTACAGCGCCCGGAGTGGTAATGTCAGGCGTCGCCGCGCCCACGGGCTTCAGAGTGGCACCATCAGGCGTCGCCACGCCTACGGGTTTCCGAATGGCAACGTCGGGCGTTAGCACGCCTACGACTTTCGGAGCGCCAAGAATAATCTTGACGGCGTGCACTTGGCCAGCGTTCAGCACCACGTCGATGACCTTGCCCCCACCTTTGAGCCTATCGCGCGTGGCTTGGCTCAGGCTGTTCCATTGGGTGCTGACCACCCGACCGGTCCTGTCGTCGGCGTAGGTGACCGTGGCATCAATGGTCTCCCCCACCCCGCTCAGGAATTCGAGCACGGCCGTCGTTTCCTTGGGGTAGACGTCCATGGACAGCGTCACTGCCGTCTCCATGCCCGAGGCGATGACCTGGCTCAAGGGATCTTTGCCCTGGCCGATGATTTCCAGGCCCGCCACAGGATCACCATCACCGACCCCGGTGGTGTAGGCCGCAGCGGCCAGCAGATAGATCAACGGCGAGAACCTCCTGAGACTATTGTTCTCAAC
>NZ_AFAL01000241.1 GCF_000193225.1 Verminephrobacter aporrectodeae subsp. tuberculatae At4
AGCGCGCAATGCGGCTTCGAGCAGGGCGGGATCGTCGCGCACCACGCCCATGTCGATCACCTCCACGCCGAGCCGGCTGAGCATGCCGAACACGGTGTAGCGGTTGCTGTCGTACACCGCCGCCTCGCGCGGGGGATCGCCCGGGCTCAGGATTTCGTCGCCGGTCGAAAAATACGCCACGCGCAGGCGCCGGAACACGGGCACCGTTTCCAGTCCCAGGCTCGCGAGCAGGCCCAGCGCGGCGGGGCCGAGCCATTCGCCCGGCGCCAGCGCGACGCGGCCCTGCATCAGGTCCTCGCCCTTGAAGCGGCGGTTGTCGCCCGGTTTCAGCGTGTCGGCGGCGATGCGGATGCAGCCGTTCCCGGCGTC
>NZ_AFAL01000240.1 GCF_000193225.1 Verminephrobacter aporrectodeae subsp. tuberculatae At4
CTGCGGATCAGCCCTGCGTCCACGAGTTGATCGACCAGCTTGTCGCCCAGGCCCTCGATGTCCATGGCGCGGCGCGCGGCGTAGTGCAGGATCGCCTCCTTGCGCTGCGCGGCGCAAAACAGGCCGCCGGTGCAGCGGTGGTTGGCCTCGCCCTTCTCGCGCAGCACGGCGCTGCCGCAGACCGGGCACTGCGTGGGCATGCGGAAGTTGGCAACGTAGGCCGGGCGTTTGCCGGGCAGGACGCTGACCACCTCGGGGATGACGTCGCCCGCGCGCCGCACGATCACGCCGTCGCCCACGCGCAGCTGCTTTTTGCGGATCTCGAACAGGTTGTGCAGCGTGGCGTTGGTCACCGTCACCCCGCCGACGAATACCGGGTCGAGCCGCGCCACGGGCGTGAGCTTGCCGGTGCGGCCGACCTGCACGCCGATTTCCTGCACGCGCGTGCGCATCTCCTGCGCCGGGTACTTGTGCGCCACGGCCCAGCGCGGCTCGCGGGTCTTGAAACCCAGGTCGCGTTGCAGCCGCAGCGAATTCACCTTGTAGACCACGCCGTCGATGTCGTAGGGCAGCGCGCCGCGGCTGGCGCCCATGCGTTCGTGGAAGGCCACCAGCTGCGCTGCGCCGAGCGCAATCTGCACCTGCGTTG
>NZ_AFAL01000239.1 GCF_000193225.1 Verminephrobacter aporrectodeae subsp. tuberculatae At4
TGGCGCAGCTCGGCGATGGTGTGGACGATGCGCATGGGAATGCAGTGTAGCGGGGCAGGCCCTGCGGCCGCGCCCCGGCGCCGCTCAGCACCTCAGCGCGCGAGCACCGCCGCGAGCGCCTGCCCGGTGTGCGTGCCCTGGCGCACCAGCTCCTGCGGCACCGCCGCGGCGACGATGCGCCCGCCCTGCTGGCCGCCCTCGGGCCCCAGGTCGATGATCCAGTCGGCCTCGGCGATCACGTCCAGGTCGTGCTCTATGACCACCACGCTGTGGCCCGCATCGACCAGGCGGTGCAGCACGCGGATGAGCTTGTCCACGTCGGCCATGTGCAGACCCACCGTGGGCTCGTCGAGCACATAGAGCGTGTGCGGCGCCTTCCGCCCCCGGCGGCCAATATCGTCGCGCACCTTGCTCAGTTCGCTCACCAGCTTGATGCGCTGTGCCTCTCCGCCCGAGAGCGTGGGCGAGGCCTGGCCCAGCGTCAGGTAGCCCAGGCCCATGTCCCGCAGCAGTTGCAGCGGGTGCGCAATGCCGGGCTGGCTGGCGAAGAACTCCACGGCCTCGTCCACCTCCATGCACAGCACCTCGCCAATGCTTTTGCCACGCCAGGTGACGGCCAGCGTTTCGGGGTTGAAGCGCGCGCCATGGCAGGTCTCGCAAGGCACTTTCACGTCGGGCAGAAAGCTCATCTCGATGGTGCGCAGGCCCGCGCCCTCGCAGCCGGGGCAGCGGCCCGCGCCGATGTTGAAGCTGAAGCGCCCGGCCGTGTAGCCGCGCGCCCTGGCTTCGAGCGTTTCGGCGAACAG
>NZ_AFAL01000238.1 GCF_000193225.1 Verminephrobacter aporrectodeae subsp. tuberculatae At4
GCAGGGCCACGGATTTTCCGGAGCCCGACATTCCCGTGATCAGGACGATTTTGGGTGCCATTCCCGCTCCCCGGCTAGTGCGCCGGCGAGCAGCTCACGCGCATGCGCCAGCGTGGTCTCGGTCGCGCGTTCTCCGCCGAGCATGCGTGCGATCTCTGCAACGCGCTGCTCGCCCTGCACCACCTGGACGGTGCTGCTGGTGCCGTCCGGGCTCTTGTGCTTGGCAACCTGGAGGTGGTGGTGCGCGCAGGCCGCCACCTGGGGCAGGTGGGTGACGGCGAGCACCTGGCGCGCGCTGCCGAGCCGTTGCATCAGCCGCCCCACGGTTTCGGCGACGGCGCCACCGACGCCCGAATCGACTTCGTCAAAGATCAGGGTGGGGGCCATTCCGAGCGCGCTCGTCGTGACCGAGATCGCAAGCGCGATGCGCGACAGCTCCCCGCCCGAAGCCACCTTGCCAATGGGTTTCGGCGTCATGCCGGGGTGACCGGCGACGAGAAACACCACGTCGTCGATGCCATGCGACGCCGCCTCCTGGGCCTTCGTCACCGACACCTCGAACTTTCCGCCCGCCATTCCCAGATCCTGCATCGCCTGGGTGATGGCCTGCGACAGCCTGGGTGCGGCCCTGGCGCGTGCCGCGGACAGCGCCTGCGCTGCCGCCTGGTAGGCCGCGGCGCTCGTGGCCTGCGCGGCGGCAAGCTGCTCCAGATCCGTGGCGGCGTCGAGTTCGTGCAGCTGGGCCTTCCAGTCCTCGAGCAGCGCCGGCAATTCTCCGGGAGCGCGCTTGTACCTGCGTGCCAGCGCCATCCACAGCGCCAACCGGGCGTCGAGCTGCGCCAGCCGCTCGGGATCGACCTGCGCGTGCCCCAGGTACGACTGGAGCGAATGCACGACGTCGCTGGCCTGCGCCAGGCTGGAGGAAAGAATATTCGCGAGGCTGGCAAACTCCGGCTCGATATGCTCCTGGGCTTGCAGCAGTGCCTGCGCGCGCGCGAGTCCGGCCAGCGCGCCGGCCTCGTCCTCCTGCAGGGTCTGGAGCGCGCCACCCGCGCCGTCGAGCAGCGCCTGCGCGTGCGAGAGCCGCTTGTGCTGCGCCTCCAGCTCGTCCCATTCACCCTGCGC
>NZ_AFAL01000237.1 GCF_000193225.1 Verminephrobacter aporrectodeae subsp. tuberculatae At4
AGCACCGCAGCCCAACCCCGCAAACACCATGCTCACACCCGACATCGCCGACTTCGTCGCACGCACCGCCGCCGTGTATCCCGCGCACGCGGCAACGCTGCCGATTGCCGAACAACGCCTGATCTACGACCGCTATGCGGCGTCGTTCACGCCACCGCTGCCCGAAGGGGTGCGCACCGAGGACCGCGTCTTCCACGCTGCGGCCGGACACCGGATCGCACTGCGGCTCTACCGACCGCCGCCCGGCGGCACGCGCGGCTGCGTGCTGTATTTCCACGGCGGCGGCTTCGTCCTCGGCTCGCTCGACAGCCACCAGGTCGTGACCGCGCGCCTGGCCGCGGACACCGGCCTGCGCGTGATCGCGGTCGATTACCGGCTCGCGCCCGAACACCCGGCGCCGGCCGCGCACGAGGACTGCCTTGAAGTCACCCGCGCGGCGCTCGCCGGGCGCCTGCCGGGCGCGACCG
>NZ_AFAL01000236.1 GCF_000193225.1 Verminephrobacter aporrectodeae subsp. tuberculatae At4
CGAGCGGTGTTCTTTTTCTCATGTTTTGATTCCCTGAGCCCCTCTCTGGCACGCGAAAATGTGTAAAAAGCAAAATAACATCAATGTGTTGCACTGACAAGCCGATGTGATGGCGAAGCTTTGAATGAGAGGTGACAAGCTGCGGATGTCGCCAATTGCCAACGGGCCGTAAGCGGGTGTGTCGCGGCATGGAGCATGAAAAGCACCCACGGCGGGCGCTGCGCGCGCGCATCAGGCATCGAGCAGGATGCGC
>NZ_AFAL01000235.1 GCF_000193225.1 Verminephrobacter aporrectodeae subsp. tuberculatae At4
CGACGCCGCCCGTGGACATCCGCTCCACGGCGCCGCCCCAGCTCGCGGCCGCGCCGCGCACACCGCCCGAGGTGACGGGCGGGCTGTTCCGCAGCGCCAGCTACCGGCCGGCCTTTGAGGACCGGCGCGCGCGCGGGGTCGGCGACAAGGTCACGGTGCAGATCGTGGAGAACGTGACGGCGAGCCAGAAATCCTCGTCCACGCTGGACCGCAGCGCCAAGGAGTCAGCGGGAATCAGCAACCTGCCCTTCGTGCACCGGACGCTCAGCGATCTCACGGCGCTGGGCGCGAACTCCGCCAGCGCGTTCTCCGGCAAGGGGGGCACCGAGAGCGCGA
>NZ_AFAL01000234.1 GCF_000193225.1 Verminephrobacter aporrectodeae subsp. tuberculatae At4
CATCCAGACGTCGAAGGTGCTGTTGTTCGTCCAGTACACGCCCACCGCGCAGAACAGCACGATCGACGGGAACAGCCAACGGTAGGGAACGGGCAGCAGCTTGATCCAGATGCCGATCAACGGCAGGCTCAGGATGACGAACATGGCGTTCATCGAGACGACCAAGTCCCAAAACAGTTCCAGCTTGCTGATCATCACCTCGGAGCCGGGCTGTATGTTGTGGATGGCCATGGCGCCGATGGCGCCGATCATCAGCGCCATCACCGGGTAGATGCCCAGCGTGAGCAGCGAGATGACCTTGGCCGTGAATACCTCGCGCTGGTCGCTGTCGCTGGGGCGGGCCAGGTTGGCGATGATCTCGCCGTAGCCGAAAACGCCCATGGCGATGACCACGAAGCCGATGCCGTCGGTCAGTTCGGGAATGTCGAAGCTGAAGCGCGCCATGCCCGAACTCACGTCGGTTCCCACGAGGCCCATCAGCAGGCCCAGCAGAATCATGGCCACGACCTTGAGCAACGAGCCCGAGGCCAGCACCACGGCGCCGATCAGGCCCAGCACCATGAACGAGAAGCGCTCGGCGGTGCCGAACCTGAGCACCACGTCGGTCAGCGACGACACGAACGCCGCCAGGATCAACACTCCGTAGACCACCAGGGCCTTCCCGCACCAAGCGGGGCGGCGTTTTCTCTGGCAGGACTCTCTGGTCAGCATGATCATTCCTCCACAAAGGCCTCTTCGCGCTTGTGCTTGACCGAGGGCAGCAGCACGATGACGAGCAACAGCACGGCGGCGGCAAGCAGGCCGGCCGACAGCGGGCGCGTGGCGAACACGCTCCAGTCGCCGCGCGAGAGCAGCAGCGCGCGGCGCAGGTTTTCCTCCATCATCGGACCCAGGATGAAGCCCAGCAGCAGGGGGGCAGGCTCGGTTCCCAGCTTGTGGAAGATGTAGCCCACCAGGCCAAAGATGCCGACCATCCAGACGTCGAAGGTGTTGTTGTTCGTCGAGTACACGCCCACCGCGCAGAACAGCACGATCGACGGGAACAGCCAGCGGTAGGGAACGGTCAGCAGCTTGATCCAGATGCCGATCAGCGGCAGGTTCAGGATGACGAGCATGGCGTTGCCGATCCACATCGAGGCGATCAGGCCCCAGAACAGTTCCGGGTTGCTGGTCATCACCTGGGGGCCGGGCTGTATGTTGTGGATGGTCATGGCGCCGACCATCAGCGCCATCACCGCGTTCGGAGGGATGCCCAGCGTGAGCAGCGGGATGAAGGAGGTCTGCGAGCCGGCGTTGTTCGCCGACTCGGGCGCCGCCACGCCGCGGATGTTGCCCTGACCGAACGGCACCTCGCCGGGCTGCAAGCGGGTCTTCTTCTCGATCGTGTACGCGGCAAAGGCCGACAGCAGGGCTCCGCCACCGGGCAGTATGCCCAGCATCGCGCCCAGCGCGGTGCCGCGCAGCACGGCGGGAATCATGCGCTTGAAGTCATCGCGGGTCGGGAACAGGCCCTCGACCTTGGCCGTGAACACCTCGCGCTGGTCGCTGGGGCGGGCCAGGTTGGCGATGATCTCGCCGTAGCCGAAAACGCCCATGGCGATGGTCACGAAGCCGATGCCGTCGGTCAGTTCGGGAATGTCGAAGCCGAAGCGCACCGTGCCCGTATGCAGGTCGGCTCCCACGAGGCCCATCAGCAGGCCCAGCAGGATCATGGCCACGGCCTTGAGCAGCGAGCCCGAGGCCAGCACCACGGCGCCGATCAGACCCAGCACCATGAGCGAGAAATACTCGGCGGGGCCGAACTTGAACGCCACCTCGGTCAGCAGCGGCGCGAACGCCGCCAGGATCAGCGTGCCCACGCAACCGGCGAAGAACGAGCCCAGGCCGGCGGCCGCGAGCGCGGGGCCCGCGCGCCCCTTGCGCGCCATCTGGTAGCCGTCGAGCACGGTCACCACCGACGACGACTCCCCGGGAAGATTCACCAGGATGGCCGTGGTCGAACCCCCGTACTGGGCGCCGTAATAAATGCCGGCGAGCATGATCAGCGCGGCCACCGGCGGCAGGGCGTAGGTCGCGGGCAGCAGCATGGCAATGGTCGCCACGGGGCCGATGCCGGGCAGAACGCCGATCAGCGTTCCGAGCAGGCAGCCGATAAAGCAGTAAATCAGGTTCTGGAACGTGAACGCAACGCCAAAACCGAGCGCCAGAT
>NZ_AFAL01000233.1 GCF_000193225.1 Verminephrobacter aporrectodeae subsp. tuberculatae At4
CGTGCGCCAGGAAATCGTCCTCGCCATCATGGGCGGGATCTTCGTCGTCGAGGCCCTGTCGGTGATGCTCCAGGTCGGCTGGTTCAAGTACACCCGAAAGCGCTACGGCGAGGGCCGGCGCCTGCTGAAGATGGCACCGCTGCACCACCACTTTGAAAAAAGCGGCTGGAAGGAAACGCAGGTGGTCGTGCGTTTCTGGATCATCACCATGCTGCTGTGCCTGGTCGGCCTGTCCACGCTGAAACTGCGATGAACGACGCCCCGAACGCCCCCGCCACCGTCCCCGGCCAGGCCACGCCGGCTGCGCCTGCCGCATGCAGCGCGGCGCAGGCCGCCGCCGATTTCGTGGCGCAGATCTTTGCCGAAATGTCCGCGCCCGAGGCCACCGCCGCTGCCGCCACCGATCCCCCGGGCGCCGCAGAGGAGACGGCGCGCGCCGCGCAGCCGGCCCCCGAGTCGGTCGGCCGGCCCGGCGCAGACATGGCGCTGCTGCGCGGGCAGAACATCCTGATCCTGGGCCTGGGCATCTCGGGCCTGGCCATGGCGCGCTGGTGCACGCGCTGCGGCGCGCGGGTCAGCGTCGCCGACACGCGCGCCGCGCCGCCGCAGCTGCCCGCGCTGCAACACGAACTGCCCCAGGTCCGCTTCGTGTCC
>NZ_AFAL01000232.1 GCF_000193225.1 Verminephrobacter aporrectodeae subsp. tuberculatae At4
CTGGCGGCGGCCGCCGAGCAGCAGGGCGCGGACATCGCCATGGCCGCCGCGCCGCAGGACGATGGCGCGGGTGGCGTCAGCGTGCGCCCCCAGCCCGTCTTCTGCCTGCTGCGTGCGGACCTGCTCGAGAGCCTGGCGGCCTTCACCCAGGCCGGCGGCCGCAAGATCGACGCCTGGACGGGCCGGCACGCCTGCGCCATCGTGCCATTCGACGAACCGGGCGACGACCCCCAGGCCTTTTTCAACGCCAACACCCTGGCCGAACTGCATAGGCTCGAGCGCAGCGCCGACCCCGGGTCCGAACCCGCGGGGCACCCGCCACGCGTCGATTCCCCATGAAGACCATTGCCCAGATTGCCGCCGAACTGCAAGGCTACGACCCGCAGGCCCTGAGCGTTGCCGACGTGCACGCGTTCTTGCAGCGCTTGGTGGAGCCCGTCGTCGCGACGCAGGAAGTCGGCCTCTTCCAAGCCCTGGGCCGCGTGCTCGCGCGCGACGTGATCTCGCCCATCAGCGTGCCG
>NZ_AFAL01000231.1 GCF_000193225.1 Verminephrobacter aporrectodeae subsp. tuberculatae At4
GTTCGTCTGGTCGCCCGTTCCGTCCAGGCCCACGACCAGCCCGTAGCCGCTGAGCTGGTTGCTGCGCACGCCCTGCACCGCGGCCACCTCCTTGATGCGCAGGGCCTGCGCGGGGCCGGCGGCGCAGACTGCGAGCAGGGCCGGCAGGATCCAGCGGGGCCACGCCGCCGTGCGCGCGTGGCGCGGCAGGAGGGCCTGGAGGGCGGCGAGCGGGGCCTTCATGGCAAAGCATTGTGCGGGGCCGGTGGCGCAGGAACAAACCCCGAAAAGCGGCGGCTTGGGCGGCTTGTTGCCGGCGTCAGAAAGGAGTGATCGCATGGAAGAAGCGCCCCAGCCAGCCCATGGCCTGTACCTGATCCTGCGCGCCGCGGCCCCGGGATTCGACGCGCACGTCGGCCACCTGCGTGGAGCTGATGACGCTGCCCGGCAGCAGCGCGAGCGGATCGACGGTTCCCGAAAAGCGCAGCACGTCGACGTTCTGGTTCACGCCGATCTGCTTTTCGCCGCTCACGACCAGGTGGCCGTTGGGCAGCACCTCGACCACGGTGGTGGTGATCGAGCCGGAGAACATGTTCGCGCTCTCGGTGCCCCC
>NZ_AFAL01000230.1 GCF_000193225.1 Verminephrobacter aporrectodeae subsp. tuberculatae At4
GCAGGCGCTGCTGCACGCCGGCCGTCCCGGCGAGGGCACGGCGGCGCTGCAAACATGGATCGTCGTGCACCCCGGGGACGCCAGCGCGTGGCAGTTGCTGGCCTCGGCCTGGCAGGCCCTGGGGCAGCCCCTGCGCGCGGTGCGCGCCGAGGCCGAGGCGCACGCTGCGCGCTGCGACTATGGCGCCGCACTGGACCGGTTTCGCGCCGGTCAGGACCTGGCGCGCCGCAGCACGGCAGCGGCGGACCATATCGAGGCGTCGATCATCGACACCCGGCTGCGCGCCATGGAATCACTTCTGCGCGAACAAGCGGCCGAGCGCTGAGTCG
>NZ_AFAL01000229.1 GCF_000193225.1 Verminephrobacter aporrectodeae subsp. tuberculatae At4
CGCGCGCGCCATGTCGCGTGCGTTCACCGGGCTGGGTATCGTGGCCTGCGCCTGCGCGCCCCTGGGCGGGTTGCTGAGCGCCTGGCTGGGTTGGCGTGCGGCGCTGCTCGCGCTCACCGTCTACGCCGCGCTCACGCTGGCACTCGTGGTGCTGCACCTGCCGGAAACCCTGGCGCAGCGCAATCCGCAGGCGCTGCGGCCGGCAACGCTGTTCGGCACTTGGTTGCAGGTGTTGCGCAGCCCGACCTTCTGGGCCTTTTCGCTGCTCACCATGGCCACCTACGGCGGCCTGTTCACTTTTCTTGCGGCCTCGTCGTTCGTCTACATCGACGTGCTCGGCCTCACGCGCACGCAGTACGGCTGGGTCATGGCGTCGGCCGGCGTGGCGTATTTTGGCGGCACCTTCCTGTGCCGTCGGCTGCTCGTGCACCACGGGCTGCTGCGCACGGTGGCGATCGCCGGCGGCCTGAGCCTGGGCGGCGGCGCGTTGCTGCTGCTGTTCGCCTGGCTGGGCTGGCAGCGGCCCTGGGTCCTGGTGCTGCCGTACTACCTGTTCATGCTCGGCCATGGAATCCATCAGCCCTGCGGGCAAAGCGGCGCCCTGGGCCGTTCCCCGGGCCGCGGGCGTTGCCTCGGCGCTCAATGGCTGCCTCATGATGCTCGCGGCGTTTGCCATCGGCGGCTGGCTCGGCAGGCGCCTGGACGGCACGGTCTGGCCGTTGGTCAACGGCATCGGCTTTTGGTCGCTGGTGCTGGCGCTGGTCTCGTGGACGCTGGTGCAACGCTTCGGAGACCCCGCGCGTGCGCCCGCCTGAGGCCTGGCCGCCCGCGATCGCCCTGGCAGGCCCCACGGCTTCGGGAAAGACTGCGGGCGCGTTGGCGCTGGCCGCGGTGCTCGGCAGGCGCATGCCGGTGGAGGTCATCAGCGTGGATTCGGCGCTGGTCTATCGCGGGATGGACATCGGCAGCGCCAAGCCCACGCAGCAGGAGCGCGCCGCCGTGCCGCACCATCTGATCGACGTCCGCGACCCGTTGCAGGCGTATAGCGCGGCCGGGTTCGTGCAGGACGCCACGCGGCTCATGGCGCAGATCCGGGCGCGCGGCGCGCTGGCGCTGCTGGTGGGCGGCAGCATGCTGTACTTCAGGGCCCTGTTCGACGGCTTGGCCCCCATGCCCCCGGCCGACGCGCAGCTGCGCGCGCAGTTGCAGGCCCGGGCCGACGCGCAGGGCTGGCCCGCG
>NZ_AFAL01000228.1 GCF_000193225.1 Verminephrobacter aporrectodeae subsp. tuberculatae At4
GCGACGCAGCAGGCGGTGCACAGCGTCTACTACGACACCCCCACGCAGGCGCTGCGGCAGCAGCGGGCCACGCTGCGCCTGCGCCGCGTGGGTGCAGACCGCGGGGCGCAATGGCTGCAAACGCTCAAGACCGCCGGGCGCTGCGACTCGGCCCTGAGCCAGCGCGGCGAGTGGGAGCTGCCAGTGGCCGGCCCTGCGCTGGAGTTGGGGCAGTTCGCCGACACCCCCTGGCCGGCGCTGGACCCCGAAGGCGTTCTGGCCGCAGCGCTCGAGCCCTGCTTTGCCACCGACTTCGAGCGCACCCGCTGGACGCTGCGCGTTCCCGGCGGCGGCCGGGTGGAGGTGGCGCTGGATATTGGCCGCATCGTCGCGCAGGAATGCCAGGCGCCGATTGCCGAACTGGAATTGGAACTCCTCGAAGGCCCGCCCGCGGCGCTGTTCGCGCTGGCCCGCCGCATTGCCCGCAGCACGCCGCTGCTGCCCCTGGCGGCGAGCAAGGCCGAGCGCGGCTTTGCGCTGCGGCGCCAGGCAGGCAGCGGTCCCGAGGCCATG
>NZ_AFAL01000227.1 GCF_000193225.1 Verminephrobacter aporrectodeae subsp. tuberculatae At4
GTCAGCGGCACGTCCCGGAGCGCCGCCACGGGGTACATCACGAAGAAGTTCGCGCGCATGGACCCCCAGTCCACCTTGCGCAGGCTGGTGATGCGGGTCTCGTTCTGCACGCCGCCCATGTCGAAGCGCAGGCGGTCGCCCAGGTGCAGACCCAGCGTCTTGGCAAGGCCTTCCTCGACGCTCACGGCGCCTTCTTCGCCGGGCGTCCAGCGCCCCGCGACGATCGGGTTGTGCGCGGGCTGCTCGAGCGAGTTCGAGAGGTTGAACTCGCGGGCCACCAACTGCCCGGCGTGCTCGTCGGCGTAGCTGCCGGGGTCAACGGGTTTGCCGTTCACGGCAATCAGCCGGCCCCGCACCATGGGGTACCAGTCGTAGCGCGCCACCCCGCCGTCCGCGAGCGCCTGCCGGAAGGCCTGCGACTGCTCGGGCATCACGTTGATGACGAAGCGGTTCGGCGCATCCGGCGGGCTGGCCTGGCGCCAGCCGCTGATCAGATCGGTGCGCAGCAGCACCAGCAGTACCAGCGCCAGCAAGCCCAG
>NZ_AFAL01000226.1 GCF_000193225.1 Verminephrobacter aporrectodeae subsp. tuberculatae At4
GCACCGCGAGCTGCTGGTCGAGCATGTCCCGCCCCAGGCCGGCCTGCCCGCCCGCTTCGCCTTCGAACAGGCCGGACTGCGGGCTCGCCGCGCGCATGCTCTTGATCAGCTCGCGCATGAACAGCGATTCAAACTGCCGCGCCGCCTCGCGCGTGCTCTGCGCGCCCGGGGCGTATTTCAGCGCGTCGAGCGCGCGCACGTCGAGCGCCAGCGCGTTCTGCAGGCCGGTGGCGCCGGATGCGGGCCGGGTCAGCGCCATGGCCGCTCCTCCCGGCGTTCGGACGCGCAGCGGCGGCGCCTCATATGACCTCCAGTTCCGCGCTCAACGCGCCCGCGGCCTGGAGCGCCTGCAGAATGGCCAGCAGGTCGCCGGGGGTCGCGCCCAGCGCGTTCAAGGCCTTGACCAGGTCCGCGAGCTGGGCTGCGGCCGGCAGCGCGATGACGCTGCCCGGCTCCTGGCGCACGCTGATGTCGTTCCTTTGCGCGACCACGGTTTGCCCTGGCGACAGGGGGTTGGGCTGGCTGACGAGCGGCGTCGCGCTGATCGTGATCGACAGATTCCCGTGCGCGACGGCGCAGGGGCCGAGGGTCACGGACTGGTTCAGCACCACCGACCCGGTGCGGGCATTGATGACCACCTTCGCTGACGGCGGCGTGGATGGATCCAGCGGCAGCTCCTCCAATTCGGCGATGAAGTCCACGCGCGCGCCGGGGTCGGCCGGCGCGCGCACCTGCACCGTGCGGCCATCGAGCGCCGTGGCCAGGCCCGCGCCGAGCCGGGCGTTGATCGCCTGCGCGACGCGGCGCGCGGTCTGGAAATCGGATGCGTTGAGCCCGAGCTGGATGCTCTCGCCGGAATGCAGCGCCGTGGGAACGGCGCGCTCGACCTGCGCGCCCTGCGGGATGCGGCCCGCGCTCAGATGATTGATCTGCACCTTGCTGCCGCCGGCCGACGCGCCCGCGCCGCCGACCACCATATTCCCCTGGGCCAGCGCGTAGATTTCGCCGTCGGCGCCGCGCAAGGGGGTGGCGATCAGGGTGCCGCCGCGCAGCGAGCGGGAATTGCCCATGGACGATACGTTCACGTCGATCGTCTGGCCCGGTTGCGCAAACGCGGGCAGCTGCGCGGTGACGATCACCGCCGCGACGTTCTTCGGCTGCAACTGCGCGGCCGCGCCGGGCGCCAGACCGATCCCCAGCTGCTGCAGGTAGTTCGCCAGGGTCTGCGTGGTGTAGGGCATCTGGTTCGTCTGGTCGCCCGTT
>NZ_AFAL01000225.1 GCF_000193225.1 Verminephrobacter aporrectodeae subsp. tuberculatae At4
CAATCTGCACCTGCGTTGCAACCGGGAAACCCCAGGATTGCAGGGCCTGCAGCAGCGCGTAGTGCGTGTCGAACACCGGACCGCCTGCGCTGGCCGGGGTGATGGCGCCCAGGCCGTAGGCGAAAAAGCGCAGCGGCCGCCGGGCCGTGATGCCGGAGTCGAGCTGGCGCACGGCGCCCGCGGCCGCGTTGCGCGGGTTCACGAAGGTCTTGCCGCCCTGCGCGCGCTGGCGTTCGTTGAGCGCGTCGAATTCGGCGCGCCGCATATACACCTCGCCGCGCACTTCGAGCAGCGGCGCGACGCCGTCGGGCAAGGTCTGCGGTATCTGCCGGATGGTGCGGATGTTGTGCGTCACGTCCTCGCCCACTTCGCCGTCGCCGCGCGTCGCGGCCTGCACGAGGCGGCCGTTTTCGTAGCGCAGGCTCATCGCCAGGCCGTCGAACTTGGGCTCGGCCAGGTATTCGATGGGCGGGTCGGATTCGGCCAACCCGAGTTCGCGGCGCACGCGGGCGTCAAAGGCCTGCGCGCCGCTGGCCCCGGTGTCGGTTTCGGTGTGGATGCTGAGCATGGGCAGCGCGTGGCGCACGGGGGCCAGCCCCTCGAGCACCGCGCCGAGCACGCGCTGCGTGGGGGAGTCGGGGCTGACGAGATCGGGGTGCGCGGCCTCCAGCGTCTGCAGTTCGCGGAATGCGCGGTCGTATTCGGCGTCGGGGACGCTGGGCGCGTCGAGCACGTGGTACTGGTGCGCCCAGTGCTGGAGCTGCTCGCGCAGCGCCCTGACCCGGGTCGCCGCCTGCGCCCGGGTGGGAACGGGGTCCGGGTTCCCGGTGGGGGTGGGGGGGGATTCGTTCATGGGGTCTTCAGCTGAACAGGCGCCGCGCGAGCACCGAGCCCGCTGACAGATCGTGGCCGTCGAGTTGGTCGTAGAGCAGTTCCAGGTCGGCGGCAATGGGGTCCATGGCCATGCTCGGCAGCGGCTGGCCGTTCTGGTCGCAGAGCACGCCGTCCATGGCCGTGCACAGCGCCTGCGCCACGCTGCGCAGGCGCACGAAGGGCTGCTCGGCGCGCTGCACCTGCGCCACGTCCAGGCTCAGCGTGAGCTCGCGGATTGCGGACTGCTCCGGGTCCTCGGCCAGCGCGGCCTGGGTGTCGTAGCCCAGCGTGAGCAGCGGCGGCAGACCCTGTGCGCTGGCGGGCAGCACGAGCCGGCCGGGCAGGACGCCGGGAACGAAGCCCAGGCGCGCAGCGTTCTGCTGCACGTAGCCGGGGCTCCAGGCGGCTTGGTGCGCGCGCAGCATGAACGCGAGCTGCGCGTCGTGCGCGCTGGCGAATTGGTCGAGCTCGCGCGCGCGGGCCACTTCCTGCAGCATGTCGGGAAAGTCCGGCGCGGCGTTGATGGCGTCGGCGAACGCCTGCGCCTTGACGACGAACTCGGAGAATTCGATTTCGTTGAGCGCGCCCGTGCGGTTCGCCAGCTGCACCCCGGCCTGGAAGCTCTGGTAGCGCCCGCCGGGCGCGGGGGCTCCCACTGCTGCGTGGCCGCGTTCAGTCCCTCGACGGCAAAGGGCTTGCTGCCCGCGCGGCGCGTGGGCGGCAGCGCGGCGAGCGCGGCCTCGCCCGAGACCCACTGCTCGGGCAGCAGCGGGGCGATGACGTCGATGAGCGGGTCGAGCCGGGAGCGGCGCTCCTGGGGGAGTGGGGTGAACGCGGGCAGTGGCCGCGCCGCGTCGCCGGCTGCGCTGTGCTGCGCGGGTTCGGGGTCGCCGTCGAGCGCATGGAATCGATCCGGCGGCGTGGCGCCGTCGGGGTCGTTTTCCTGGTGCAGGGCCGGCTCCGCGCGGGGTCCCTGCTGCTGCGCGCGCCGGGGCGTGTTGCGCCACGTACTCCAGCTGTTGTAGGCCACGATGAGCGCCAGCAGGATGCCGCCGACGATGGCCAGACTCAGTTGCAATGTGCTCACGGGGGCTCCGATGGGTTCAGGCGTCGGCCATGGACAGCGCGGATTCCATGTCCACCGCCACGATGCGCGACACGCCCTGCTCCTGCATGGTCACGCCGATGAGTTGTTCGGCCATTTCCATGGCGATCTTGTTGTGGCTGATGAACAGGAACTGGGTCTCGCGGCTCATGCTGGTGACCAGCCGAGCGTAGCGCTCGGTGTTGGCGTCGTCCAGCGGTGCGTCGACTTCGTCGAGCAGGCAAAACGGCGCGGGGTTGAGTTGGAAGATGGCAAACACCAGCGCGATCGCGGTCAGCGCCTTTTCGCCGCCGGACAGCAGGTGGATGGTCTGGTTCTTCTTGCCCGGCGGCTGCGCCATCACCTGCACGCCGGAGTCGAGAATCTCGTCGCCGGTGATGATGAGCTTCGCCTGGCCGCCGCCGAACAGCTCGGGGAACATGCGGCCGAAGTGCGTGTTCACCGTCTCGAAGGTGCCCGAGAGCAGTTGGCGCGTTTCGGCGTCGATTTTGCGGATCGCGTCTTCCAGCGTGTTCATGGCCTCGGTGAGGTCGGCCGTCTGCGCGTCCAGGAAGGCCTTGCGCTCGCGCGCCATGTTCAGCTCGTCGAGCGCGGCCAGGTTCACCGCGCCCAGCGCGGCGATCTCGCGCTGCAGGCGTTCGATTTCGCCCTGCAGGCCGCCTGCGCGCACGCTGGCGTCGGTGATCG
>NZ_AFAL01000224.1 GCF_000193225.1 Verminephrobacter aporrectodeae subsp. tuberculatae At4
CGCGTCGAGTTGCTCAAGGCGCTGTACCGCGGCGCGCGCATCCTCATCCTGGACGAGCCCACGGCCGTGCTCACCCCGCAAGAGAGCGAGACGCTGTGCGCCACGCTGGCGCAGATGGTGGCGCAGGGCCTGGCCATCCTCTTCATCAGCCACAAGCTCGGCGAGGTGCTGCGCGTAGCGCACCGCGTGGTCGTGCTGCGCCAGGGCCGGCTCGTGGCCGAGGCGCCCGCGCAGGCAACGACGCAGGGCCAGCTCGCGCAATGGATGGTCGGGCACGCCGTCGAGGCGCCTGTGCGCCAGCCTGCCCGGGCGGTGGGCGCGCCGGTCTGCACGCTGCGCGACGTGAGCACCGCGTCCCCGGGCCGCGACCGCCTGCGGCAGGTCTCGCTCACGCTCCACGCGGGCGAGATCGTCGCCATTGCGGGCGTCTCCGGCAAC
>NZ_AFAL01000223.1 GCF_000193225.1 Verminephrobacter aporrectodeae subsp. tuberculatae At4
GTGGTGGCGGTCTTCGGCCAGGTTCGCCAGATGGCTGAAATAGGTGAAGGCGCGGATCACGCTCACCGTCTGCTCGCCCGAGAGCGACTTGAGCCGCTTCTTGAGCGCGCGCTCGGCCTGCGGGTCGGCGTCGCGGCGGAAGGCGACGGAGAGCCTGCGCACCTGCTCCACCAACTCGTACGCGGCGACCCCCTCCTGCTCGCGGATCACGTCGCCCAGAATGCGCCCCAGCAGACGGATGTCGTCGATCAGGGGTTGGTCCTTGTCGGATGCTTGCATGCGGGTATCTCCGGAGTGGATGGGGGGTGTCCGGCGCGACCGGCTGCGGGGAAATCCGCGGCCAAGGCGGGCTGACGGGCCACGGGCCGCGCCGCTACCGGCGTGGCGCGGGCGCATGCTAGCATCGCCCGCCCGTCCAAGCGCATATCTCGCGCATATCTCGCATATCTCCCGGCAGGCTACGAATTTTGAGCGGCACGCATCCCATCCCCCTCGTCATCGCCACGCGCGAGAGCCGCTTGGCGCTCTGGCAGGCCCGGCATGTGCAGGCCCTGCTCCAGGCGCGTGGTCACGGCGTGCAGCTGCTGGGCATGACGACCCGGGGCGACCAGATTCTGGACCGCTCGCTGGCCAAGGTGGGCGGCAAGGGCCTGTTCATCAAAGAGCTCGAAGCGGCGCTCGTGCAGGGCCGTGCGCAGATCGCCGTGCACTCGCTCAAGGACCTGCCCATGGACCTGCCCGCAGGCCTCTCCCTGGCCTGCGTGCTGGAGCGCGAAGACCCGCGCGACGCCCTGGTCTCGGCGCGCTACGCGGGGCTCGACGCCCTGCCCCGGGGCGCGCGCGTGGGCACCTCCAGCCTGCGCCGCCAGGTGCTGTTGCAGGCGCTGCGGCCCGACCTG
>NZ_AFAL01000222.1 GCF_000193225.1 Verminephrobacter aporrectodeae subsp. tuberculatae At4
CCACAGGCCCCGGAACGCAGGCGCGCGCAAGGGGCTCCACAAAGAGGTCGATGGCGATGACATGGGAGAAACAGGGCAGGTGCGGGCGGAAGGTCCCGGCGGGACGGGCGCTGCGCCGCCTGTGCCGGAATTTCCGTTCCCCGCGCACAGGATATCCGTCCCGGGGCCGTTTGGGGGTGCTCCGTTGGACAGTTGGCGACGCTTGGCCTGGCTCCGCATCTCCTTCCCCGGAAATCTGACATGTTGGCGACGGAATCAAAGAGGCGCCGGGATTGACAAACTGCAGGGTAGGTGCTCGAATCTGCACAACTAGTTACAGTATTACAGGAAATGGCTGGTCAGTGCCCTGAGGACGGTACGACAGGTTCTCGCAGGGCGTGCCGGGACGGGTTTTCCCGCTGCGCCAGGAGACAGGACCGGGGCACGAACGCCGCGGCGCCGTAACGCTGGCGTCCTGCCCCGCAAATGGCAGCACATGAAACGGCGCCTTTCGCGCCAGGGCGGCATTGCAAATCCTCGCGATATCCAAGGGTATCGCGAGGATTTTGGCTCTGCCATGGCGCGCAATGCAGCAGCTTCATGTGCTGCCATTTGCGGGGCAGAACAAGCTTGGCGCGCCCGGGGCGCCACTTGGCCAGCCAAACCCGGCTGGCGCGAGGGGGCAGGGCCTTCGCGGCGCCATGGTCGAATAGCGCCAGCGACGGCCCGAGCAAACACACAGACCAAAGGAGTGACACCACAATGTTTCCCATCGATTTTTTCTGGCGCGCAGCGCAGCGCTGGCCCGCGCGCGTGGCCATCG
>NZ_AFAL01000221.1 GCF_000193225.1 Verminephrobacter aporrectodeae subsp. tuberculatae At4
AGCGTGTGGTGATCACGGGCGCGGGGATCGTCTCGTGCATCGGCAACGACATGGCCACGGTCACGCAGTCGTTGCGCGCGGGCCGCTCGGGAATCCGCGCCATGCCCCAGTTCACCGAGCTGGGCATGCGCAGCCAAGTCGCGGGCGTGCCGCAGATCGACCTGGAAAAGCGCATCGACCGCAAGCAGCTGCGCTTCATGGGCGACGCAGCCGCCTACGCGCACGTTGCACTGGCCGACGCGATCGCCCAGGCGGGCCTCGCGCCCGGGCAGGTCTCACACCCGCGCACCGGCCTCATCATGGGCTCGGGCGGCGGTTCGCCGGCGAACCAGATCGAGGCGGCGGACATTCTGCGCAGCAAGGGAATCCGCCGCGTGGGTCCGTACCAGGTCACGCGCTGCATGGGCTCGACGGTGTCCGCCTGCCTGTCGACCCACTTCGGCGTCAAGGGCGTGAACTACTCCATCACCTCGGCGTGCAGTACCTCGGCGCACTGCATCGGCGCGGCCGCGCAGCAAATCGCCTGGGGCATGCAGGACGTGGTGTTCGCCGGCGGCGGCGAGGAGGTCACCTGGGGCATGGGCCTGCTGTTCGACGCCATGGGCGCCATGTCCAGCGCGTACAACGCCACGCCCGAGAAGGCTTCGCGCGCCTACGACGCGCACCGTGACGGCTTCGTGCTCTCGGGCGGCGGCGGCGCCGTGGTGCTCGAGAGCCTGGAGCACGCGCAGGCGCGCGGCGCCGCGATCCTGGGCGAGATCATCGGCTTTGGCGCCACCTCCGACGGCGCCGACATGGTGGCCCCCTCGGGCGACGGCGCCGTGGCCTGCATGCGCCAGGCCATCGCCATGGCCGCCGAGCCCATCGACTACATCAACACCCACGGCACCTCCACGCCCGTGGGCGACGTGCCCGAACTGCACGCCATCCGCAGGGTGTTCGGCGCGCAGGTCCCGCCGTTCTCTTCGACCAAGTCGCTCACGGGCCACTCGCTCGGCGCCACGGGCGTGCAGGAGGCCATCTACTGCCTGCTCATGCTGAGCCAAGGCTTCATCGCCGGTTCGGCGAACATCGAAACGCTGGACCCCGCAGCCGAGGGCCTGCCCCTGGTGCGCGAGACGCGCGCCGCGCCGATCCGCACGGCGCTGTCCAACAGCTTCGGCTTTGGCGGCACCAACGCCAGCCTGGTGCTGCGCCGCTGGGAGCACTGATTTTTCAGCCCGTCGGACCGGTCGATGCCACATGTTCTTGCCATCTGCATCGGGGCCTGCGTGGGCGCGCTGGCACGCTGGCGCCTGGGCCTGTGGCTGAGCCCCGGGGGCCTGATTCCCTGGGGCACGCTGGCCGCGAATCTGACGGGCGGCTATCTCATTGGCGTTTGCCTCGCCGTCTTTCACGCCATGCCCGCGTTGGACCCGGCGTGGCGGCTGGCGCTGGCCACGGGGTTTCTGGGGGCGCTCACCACCTTCTCGGGCTTTTCGGCCGAAGTGCTCGAAATGCTGATGGCGCAACGCTATCTGCTGGCCCTGGGCTGCACGGCGCTGCATCTGCTGGGCTCCCTGGGACTGACGCTGCTCGGCATGCGCAGCGCTTCCTGCCTCATGGCAGCGCACGCCTGACGTCCCTGCGCGGGCCTTTCTTTCACCGACCGACACCGCGAGCCCGGCATGCAAGCCAACACCCAACTCAACG
>NZ_AFAL01000220.1 GCF_000193225.1 Verminephrobacter aporrectodeae subsp. tuberculatae At4
GCCATGGCCCGCGAGCACCTGGTAGCTGCCGTTGCGCGCGCACGCGCCATGGCGCACGTCGGCGACGGTGACGCGGGCCCCGGCCTGCGCCAGGGCCTCGGCGCCATCGTGGATCAGATCGCTGGTTCCGCAGATCAGCACGCGCTGCCCGACGCGCACGCCGTAGCGCTGCAGAAAGGTCTGCGCGGCGGACACCGTCATCACGCCCGGCAGGTCATTGTTGCCAAACACCAGCGGGCGCTCGATGGCGCCGGTCGCCAGAACCACCTGGCGCGCGCGGATCTTGTGCAGGCGCTGGCGCGGCAGATGCACCAGGCGCCCGGCCGGGGCGATATGGTCCTGCACCAACTCCACCGCGTGCACCAAGTTCTGCGCGTGCATGCCGAACGCGGTGCTGCGGGTCAGCACGTCCACGTGCGGCATGCCGGACAGGGCCGCCTGCACCGAGCGGATATAGGCGTCGCCGTCGCGCCCGTCG
>NZ_AFAL01000219.1 GCF_000193225.1 Verminephrobacter aporrectodeae subsp. tuberculatae At4
GGGGGTGCTGGCCGCGTCTTCGGGCTGGCTGGCTTCGCTGGGGCTGAGCACGAGGCGGGTCGATGTCACCGCCGCCTGCGCGCTGTCCTGGATGCCGTCGCCGTTGCCGTCGCCGGCTACGGCGGCTGCGCCAGCGGGGTCGGCGATGCCGGGGGTCTGGTCCTCGACGCTGCCGGGAATGCTGTCGCTGTCCTTGTCCGTCAGGCCTGTCGGGGCAGGAGTGTGGTTGTCCACCGACATGGCCCGGAAACTGGCCGCGGCGTTGCCGGCAGCGTCCTGCACCCCATGGCCGGATTCGGGCTTGGCGTAGCTGACGCTCAGCACCTCGTCGCTGGCCACGGCGCGGTCCAGCGTCAGCGTGACGGTCTTGGCCGCTGCGTTGGGCACGGCGCTGTTCACGGGAATCGCCGTGTCTGTGGCGCTACGCACCGTAAAGCCTGCGCTGCCCGTGAGCGCTGTCCCGTCCAGGCTATTGGCTTCGGTGTAGCGGACCACCAGCTGGTCGCCGGTGACCGTGGCGCTGTCGAACACCGGGGGCGTGGTGTCGATGTCGTAGCGGACGCCGGTGGAGGCCTGTCCTTCGCCCGCGTTGCCCGCCAGATCGTTCACGCCGGCCAGGTTCACTTGAAAGCTATTGTTCGACGATGTGACTTCGGAAGTCGGGGCGCTCAGGGTCGCGGTCCAGACGCGGCCGTCGCCGGTGGACGCCAGCTGCGACAGCGTGCCATCGTGCATGCCATGGACCATCAGCACGTCGTCGAGGCCAAAGTCCGTCACCGCTTCGGAGAAGGTGAAGGTGACCAGGGCGGTTTCGCCGTGTTTGAGAACGGTGTCGGTCTCGCCCGCGCCGTAGTGGACGTGGGTGCTCTCCAGCGTGGGCCGGATGGGGTCTACGCTGTAGCTCAGGCCCGTGGCCACCGTGCCCTGGCCCGTGTTGCCCACGTGGGTGTGGACGCCAGCGAGGTTCACGCTGATCGGGTTGTTCGTTGATGCAGCGCCGGTGTCGGGGGCATCGAGCACCACCTCCCAGGTGTCGCTGCTGCCGTCGGCCGCGGGGTGCGAGGCGAGCACTTGGCGCACGCTGCCGCTGCCAGGGGCCAGGACCACGTCGGCGGCGTCGAAGTCCTTGACCGCCGCGCCGAATTGGATGGTGACGTGGGCGCTCTGGCCAATGCCCAGCTGCTTGTCGTCCATGGTGATGTGGGTGCCCTCCAGCGTGGGCCGGGTGGGGTCTGCGCTGTAGCTCAGGCCCGTGGCCACGGTGCCCTGGCCCGCGCTGCCCGCGCGGGTGCGAACGCCCGCGAGGTTCACGCTGATCGGGTTGTTCGTGGATGCAGCGCCGGTGTCGGGGGCATCGAGCACCACCTCCCAGGTGTCGCTGCTGCCGTCGGCCGCGGGGTGCGATGCGAGCACTTGGCGCACGCTGCCGCTGCCGGGGGCCAGGACCACGTCGGCGGCGTCGAAATCCTTGACCGCCGCGCTGAATTGGATGGTGACGTGGGCGCTCTGGCCAATGCCCAGCTGCGTGTCGTCGATGCTATGGCCGGTCGTGGCCAACGTGGGCCGCACGGTGTTCACGGTGTAGCTGTTGCTGTTGACGGGGATGTCCTTGTCCTTGATGTCCGCTCCCCGGTTGCCGTGCAGGTCGCGCACCTCGTTCATATGCACGGAGATCACGCATTCCTCGGTGCTTGCCGTGTCGGGAGTGGGTGTGAACGTGGCGATCCAGGTGATGCCGCCGTCGGTGGTGACCAGACTGCCCAGCGTGCCATGGGCTTTGGAGAGGTCGATGGCTGGCTGGAAGTTGCCGACTTTCTCGGTGAAAACAAAGGTGACGGTGGCGGTTTCGCCGGCGGTGAGGTGTTCGTCGTTGATCGTGATGTCGCGATGCTTGGGTCGGAGGGTGTCTACGGTAAACATCTTTTCGGAAGAGTAGATCCCTGTGCCTGGCGTGCCGTTGGGCTCTACCACATTGGCAAGATCCAGGGTGATGAGACCACCGGTGGTTTCCACGCCCTCGTCCGCCTCCAGGGTGGCCTGGAAGTGTTTGGCATCCTCGATGTTCCTGGTCATTTCGTTGGCGAGCCAGTGGGTACCGTTCGGTATGGTCTTGCATTCAAATTGGCTGACACTCACTCGCAGCGGCCAGTCGTCGAACTCGAAATGCACCTGGATCGTTCGGGAATCCAAGGACAGAAGGTATCCCTTGTCCTCGGAGGGGTGTGACCCGGCCCAAATTTTGACGTGAGTAATAGCCATGGTGTTTCTCCTTCAGGTC
>NZ_AFAL01000218.1 GCF_000193225.1 Verminephrobacter aporrectodeae subsp. tuberculatae At4
CCCCCCCCGCGGCCCGCGCGCGCTCACCCCGGCAGCGGCAACTGCGTGGCGTCGAGCAACTTGCGGATCGGGGCGGGCAGGCCGACACCGGGCCATCCATCGGCCCCCAGCCACTGGCCTGCGTCGGACGGGCGGTCCGCGATGTCTCCACTGATCACGACCGGATGGAGATGGAGATCCCTGTGCGTCAGCACATGGAGAAAGGCTTGCAGCTCCTGCCGCGCCAACTGCGCTGCGTCCCCGAGCGACGACACATAGGCCCCGAGAGAAGCGCTATCCCGAAACACCGGAACGCAGTGCATTCCGGCCCATATGCCGGTGCCGGGGCGCCGCTCCAGCCACACGCGCCCTTGCGCGTCGCGCAGAACCAGCAATTGCCAGGACTCGGAGCGCCGGGACGGCCGACGCGCCGGCACGGGGTAGCGCTCGGGCGCTCCGTTCCTGAACGCCACGCAGGAGGCGCCCAACGGGCACGCGCCGCAAGCCGGCGCGCGCGGGGTGCAGACCGACGCCCCCAGGTCCATGAGGCCCTGGGTGTACCGGGGCATCGCATTCCCGAGGTCCTGCGTCGGCAGCAACGACCCGGCGAAGGTCCAGAGCAAGCGCGCGCTCCCGGCCGACGCGGGGTCCTTCTCAAACCCCAGCAAACGCGTCAGCACCCGCCGCACG
>NZ_AFAL01000217.1 GCF_000193225.1 Verminephrobacter aporrectodeae subsp. tuberculatae At4
TGATGCGCCCACGGGGAGCCGCCCGCCCTGCCCTGCCCCAAGGACACAGGGCGTCCTAGCGCGTTGCGCAGACCTGCGCCCCGGGGTCGTTGTGCGCGAGCTCGCGCTCGTTCTTCGCCTGCGCCACTTGCACGTCGCGCGGCAGGCGCACGCCGTTTTTGACCGCAAGAATTTCCGCCATCACGCTCACGGCGATCTCGGGCGGGGTCTTGCTGGCTATGTAGATGCCGATGGGGCCGCGCAGCCGCGCCAGGCCCTCGCTGGTCTGACCAAAATGCCCGATCATGCGCGCGCGGCGCGCCTCGTTGTTGCGCCGCGAGCCGATGCCGCCGACGTAGAAGGCGTCGCTGCCGAGCGCCTCGAGCAGCGCCAGGTCGTCGAGCTTGGGGTCGTGCGTGAGCGCCACCACGCAGCTGCGGCGGTCCGGTTGGAAGGACTGCACCACGTCGTCGGGCATGCCGCTGACCAGGCGCGCGCCGGGCACGCTCCAGCTCCTGCGGTACTCCTCACGCGGGTCGCAGACGGTCACGGCAAAGCCGTTGAACAGGGCCATGGTCGCGAGGTACTCGGTCAGTTGCCCGGCGCCGATGAGCAGCATGCGGTACTCGGGCCCAAAGGTGTTGCTCAGTTGCTGCGCGTCCAGCGCCAGGTCTGCCGCGGCCGGCGCGGCAGACAGGGTGACCGCGCCGTCGGCCAGGCGCACGCTGCGCTGCACCAGGCGTCCGGACCCGAGCAGCGCCAGCAGTTCGGCGAGCCGCTGCGGATCCGGGTCGTATTCCAGCAGCAGTTCCAGCGTGCCGCCGCAGGGCAGACCAAAGCGGTGGGCCTCGTCGGCGCTGACGCCGTACTTCAGGAACGCCGGCGGCCCACCGGGGATGCCACCCGCCACCGGGGCCTGCGCGGCATGGGCGCTGCTGTAGCGCGCGATCAGG
>NZ_AFAL01000216.1 GCF_000193225.1 Verminephrobacter aporrectodeae subsp. tuberculatae At4
CATGGCGCAGACGGTGGTCCTGCCCCACCCTCCCTTTGGCGCGGCCAATTGCCGTGCCCTGCGCGCTCGGGAATCAGCTCCCCCGATACGGTGCCGGAGACCCGGCGCCCGCGGCCCTTTTTGCGGGAAATAAAACGCGAATTTTTCAGGCCATCGAAACCCTGGTTTGCGCGTGCGCGCCAGGCTGACTGAGCGTGACCGTGCGCGGGGGGCGCGGAGCGATTGGCGTTGCCCGAGGCGCTCGTTGGCCGTGGCCGTCCAGACCGTGCGGCCGGTGCTGGCCATCGGGCGCTTGCCGGGGGAGTCCGGTGGCATGGCGGCTTCGCGCCGGGAACGCGCGCTACCGGCAACCCGCGGCCGTGCGTTGCATCGTGTGGCAAATCAACGTGCACAATGGCCGCTGGTCGTACCGCTTCATCACTATCGTCTGCCTGCGTATGTCCCTGTCCCAACTCTCCGGCATCTGCCTGCCAGCCCCTTCGCGTCCGTTGTCCCATGGGCCTGCTGTGTTCCACACGAGACGACGAAGAGCCCGAACCCTGCTCAGCACACTCACCCGCCATGCGCTCG
>NZ_AFAL01000215.1 GCF_000193225.1 Verminephrobacter aporrectodeae subsp. tuberculatae At4
CATCGCCGCCGCCGAGGACGCGGCCGCGCCCTTGCCGCCGGTGCCCGTGTGGGCCGACGAGCTGCGCGCCGCGCGCGGTCTGCCCGCCGAGCCGGCGCATGCGCCCAAACCCAAGGTGGCGCCCGAGGTGCTCGAGAAGGCCGTCCAGACCGTGCGCGAAGCCCTGGTGACATTGGAAAAGGAAACCGCCGAAGGCCACGGCAAGGCGAGCGTCGGTGCTGCGGCCGCGCTGCGCGCCGTTCTCAAACAGCACGGCAGGCACATAGACAATGCGCTCGAGCAGCAGGTGCACAGCGCGTTGGTCGCCGCGGGGGAACTCGAGGGCTGGCAGCGCTGGAGCGCCGACCAACTGCGCGAAGACCTCGTGGCGCAGGCCGAGGCGCTGCTCGAGCGCCCCGAAGGCCAGGCGCTGGGCGGGCGCAAGATGCAGGAAACCCTGCGCCGCCTGCGCGAGCAGTGGAAGCAGGCGGATCAGGGCGGCGCGCCGAACCACGCGCTGTGGAAGCGGTTTGATACGGCCTGCAACACCGCGCACAAGGTGGTCGAGGTCTGGCTCGAGAAGCTGCGCACCGAGGCCGCCGGACACAAGGCCCGGCGCCTGGCGCTGATCGAAGAGCTCAGCGTCTGGGCGCAGGCGCACGCAGCATCCGGAGACTGGAAGGCCACGCACCGTGCGCTGCAGCAGTTTGCCGAGCGCTGGCGCGAGGGCGGCCACGTGGGAGAGAAGCTCTTTGCCGAGTTGCAGCCGCTGTGGAAACAGGCCATGGACCTGGCCGCAGCGCCCCTGGAGGCCGCGCAGAAGGAGAGCCTGGCCCGCCGCCAGGCCTTGGTCGAGGAGGCTGCGGCGCTGGGCGCCGCGCCCACGCTGCGCATCGACGCCATAAAGGCCCTGCAGCAGCGCTGGCAGGCCGAGGCGCAGACCGTTGCGCTCGAGCGCAGGCAGGAACAAAAGCTCTGGGACGCGTTCCGCAAGCCCATCGACGAGGCCTTCAGCCGCAAGTCGGCGCAGCGCGAGCGCGCGCTCACCGAGCTGACGGCGCACGACCGCATGGTCCTCGACGCCTCCAAGGCCCTCGAAGCCGCCAACGCGAGCGGCGACACGCAGCGCATCCGCACGGCCCTGCAGGCGCTGGAAGCGGCCTTGCGCGGTCAGTCCCAGGCGGCAGAGCAGGTGCGCAGTGACGAGCCGGCGCAGGCGCAGTCTCCCCCGAATGCGACCGAAGCGGAAGCGTCTGATACAGCGCCTGACACGGTGCCGGAGAACGCTGGCGCGGGCGCGGCCACTGCGGATGCGCCCAAGGCCGCGCAGCGTCCCGTGCGCGCGGTGCGCGGCGACGACCGCCCCGGAATGAAGAAGGACGCGCCCGCCGCGCCTGGCC
>NZ_AFAL01000214.1 GCF_000193225.1 Verminephrobacter aporrectodeae subsp. tuberculatae At4
CGTCGGCCTGACCGGCTTGAACGGTTCCGGGCGCAGCAGCCTGCTGCGCACCCTGTTTGGCGACGGCCGGTTTCGCGGCCGGGTCACGCTGCACGGCAGGCCCTACGCGCCGCGCTCGCCCCGCGAGGCGATTGCCCGCGGCGTGGGCCTGGTGCCCGAAAGTCGCAAGACCCAGGGCCTGGTGCTCGACGCGCCGGTTTTCATCAACGCCTGCCTGCCCTTTCTGCGCCGCAAAACGCTGCTGCAACGCAGCGCCCTGAAGGAGCGCGCCGCCCGGGTCCTGAAAAATCTGGGCACCTGCCTGTCGCACATGGAGCAGCCCGTGCGCCAGCTGTCCGGCGGCAACCAGCAGAAAGTGGTGTTTGCCAAGTGGCTCATCGCCGGCAGCCGCCTCTTGCTGCTCGACGAGCCCGGCCGCGGTCTGGACATGGGTGCCAAGGCCGATCTCTACGCGCTGGCCCGGCAACTGGCTGACGAGCAGGGCGCAGCGATCGTGGTGGCGAGCAGCGAGCTCGACGAGCTGTACGCCCATTGCGACCGCATCTGGGTCATGCACGAGGGCCGCAACGTGGCCTGCTTCGACCCGAAAACCACGCGCCGCGAACAGGTCCTGCACACCACCCTCCTGGGGCAGAAAGCATGAGCACGCATACCCTTGCGGCGGCCCCGGCCCCGCGCCTGTCCTGGCGCGAGGGGGTGCTGCGCTACAACTTCCTGGCCATCTTCGCGCTCGTGGTGCTGATCGCGGCCCGGCTGTCGGACAACTTCCTGACCTGGCACAACATCGCCAACCTGTTCCAGCAGGCCGCCATCGTCGGCATCGTCGCGGTCGGCATGACCTTCGTGATCCTCACCGCGAACATCGATTTGTCCGTGGGCAGCCTGGTCGCCTTTGGCGGCATGCTGGTGGCCACCTTGCTCACGCAGGGCCTGCCCATTGCGCTGGCCGTAGCGCTCACGCTGGCCAGCGGTGCGCTGATCGGCGCCGGCATCGGCGCGCTGTCGATCTACGCCCGGGTTCCGAGCTTCATCATCACGCTGGCCGCGTTGGTGAGCTTTCGCGGCCTGACCTATCTGATCTCGGACGGCACGCCGCTGGGCGGCCTGCCGCAAGCGTTCGGCCGGTTCGGCTCGCTGATGCTGAACCTGGTTCCCGGGCTCGACCTGCCGTTCCCGGCCATGGGGCTGGCCTTCATCGCCATCGCCTGCGCCGCCGCCTGGGTGCTGCGCAGAACCGTGTTTGGCGAATACCTGCGCGCCTGCGGCGGCAACGCCGAGGCCGCGCGCCTGTCCGGCGTGCCGATCAGGCCGGTCGTCACGGCCGTGTTTGCCCTCTCCGGCCTGCTCGCCACGCTGGGCGGCGTGCTGCTGACCTCGCGCCTGAACATCGGCCAGCCCACGGCGGCGCAGGGCCTGGAGCTCGACGCGATTGCCGCCGTGGTGCTCGGCGGCACCAGCCTGTTCGGTGGCCGCGGTGGCGTGCTCGGCACCGCCGTCGCGGTCATGCTGCTGCAGGTGCTGCGCAACATCTTCAACCTGCTGGGCCTGGGATCGTTCTACCAGATGACCATGACCGGCGTGATCATCGTTGCCGCGATCTTGTTGAACCGGCTGTTGGACCACCACAGCGGGCGCAGC
>NZ_AFAL01000213.1 GCF_000193225.1 Verminephrobacter aporrectodeae subsp. tuberculatae At4
CACGGCGCCGGCCAGGCCCAGCAGCGCCCCCGCGAGCCAGGCACCCAGCGTGCGCGGCAGGCGGATGTCGCACACGATCTGCCAGGCCACGGGGTCGGTGCGCATGCGCAGCAGGCTGTCGAACCCCGTGCTGCCCACGCTGGCGCCGCACAGCGCGAGCAGCGCAGCGGCGAGCAGCAGCCAAGTGCCGCACCAGGCTGCGCGGCGCCCCGGTGCATCCCCGGCGGGGGAGGCTGCGCACGCGGGGGTCATGTGGCCTGCCCAAGCCCCACGCGCCCCGCTGCGTGGGGTCGCTGTCGCTGCCCCCCGAGGGGGCTGAATCTTGCTTGGGAGCGGCCCGGCGCGGCGGCGGGCAGCGTCTCCCCGCTTGGCGCCGGCGGGGCCTCGCCGCCGCGAAGGCGCGTGCCCAGGCCGCGCGGCCGCTTTCTCCGTCAGGCAGCGCGCCATGATGCGCGCGGCGTCGGCCAGGCGCGGACCGGGGCGCACGAGGATGTCGGCGTCCTTTGCGCCGAACACGCAGACGCGCCCCGTGCGCACGGCGCGCAGGCGGTCCCAGCCCGGGTAGGCCAGCATGGCCTGCATGCTGCGGTTGCCGATCATGATGACGTCGGGGTCGGCGCGCAGCACGAACTCGGGGCTCAGCCGGGGAAACGGCCCCAGCGACGCGGGAACCACATTGCGTGCGCCCAGGCGCGCGAGCGATTCGCCGATGAACGAGGCCGCACCCGCGGCATACGGCCCCCGGCTGACCTCGAAGTAGACGCGCGCGTTCCTCGCCCCGGGCGGCAGCGCCTGGGCCGCGGCCCGCACGCCGGCG
>NZ_AFAL01000212.1 GCF_000193225.1 Verminephrobacter aporrectodeae subsp. tuberculatae At4
GGGGCCATGCAGAATTTGGGAGGTATTTTCCATGGTTTATTTGGTCCAATTCATTTCAACTTTCTTCCCATCGGGGGTGATCATCCAACCACGCTCAATGACTTCTCCATTCTCTCTCTGCGGTTCCCTGAAATCCCCGCCGGGCATTACATAACGATAAGTTCGTCCGCCTATGGCGTTGTACCACTCTTCCACATCCCAGCCAACCAGCACGGCATGATCCGCCAAGCGGATCTTGAGACGCAACAATGAACTGCCATTTTTACGAATAAAGTCCAAAACCTCATCGGGAATCCGCGAGGCAACCTGGACGGTGTAGTCTCCAAGAATGCTTCCGCCCTCATAGCCAGCAGTAGTCTCACGCAATCCATTGCGATTTTTCCGGGGTTCTGCATCATCCGTTCTCCATGTCACATGCAATGTTCTGGGAATGGACATGGCGTCGGGATAGGTTGAATGGCGACCACCTCCTTCACCAAGAGATAATGCAGCACGCCACACCCTGTCATTTTGATCAAGCATCGTGACGTTGTTCTTATCTTCACCTACCGCACTGATATACAATGCTCCCCCACGAATTCCTCGATATTTATGGGTTAGCATTTTTTCTTCAGGCGTCAAGTTGGATACGTTCCATGGGCGTGCTTCCGAATTCAAAAGAATATAGCAACCACCCACAAAAAAGCCAGCAACAGGATCAACAGCAATTGACGTCGATAATATAGCAGTGCAGTGAGTTTTCTAAAGATATTGGTCTTTTTCATAATTATTTTATCACCAGATTTCCAAGATTATAACCATTTTTTGACAACCAATTCCAGTAGCTCTCCATATTTACAGTGCCCGTCTCATCGGCTGTATACAGATATTTTATTTCTGGAAGCAAAGGGACAGATGGCTCCAAGTCTATACGAGGAAGCAGATCGCGAGGTGTATAACTTATAAAGTTGTGCTTTTTGATTTCAGCATAAGTCAGTCCTGTATTTTTCATATTAAGCTGTTTCACCTTGTGGCCATCGGTGTAGCGCACATCCCGATCCTCAAGGCGGCCAATGGCTTCACCCAAGGCTATATTTTTACTTTTGTCATGCAATACGGGATTGGGTGGCATATCGATCGATTTTTTGCTCATCTCGACTCCGGCGCTTCTCGCCTGCTCAACCATCCATGCCAATGCCACTTTGGACAAGGAATTTTCCTTGAAACCACCACCAATGTCCGAGTGTGAACCGATAAATCCCTGTTCAATTCGGGTTTTGTCTTTTGGCATTGCCGTACCCATGATGGATTCCAATGGGAATGCACCCCAGTCCCTTTTCCCATCACGGTGCTCATTCAAGGCCACCGCGTGGGCGACATAGGAAAATTGTGCAGGGATGGTTAATCGGTAGTTTTGATGTGACGAAAAATTGGTACTCAACACCGTATCCCACAAACCCATAAAACGGAAGTTGACCTTTCTGCAGACTTCCTCTTTCGTCTTCTTGTTTTTATAACGATACCAACCTTTCGAATCCGTTTTTGCCGCAATCCTGTTAGCAAAATCACGTGCCTGTGCAGCGCCCCGACTAAATCCGATGATATCTACCTGCATGGTCTCATCTTCTTTCGTGTTTTTGGCTTCTGTATTGAAATATTCAATCATGCGCTCAATTCTCTCTGGCCCTGTACAATTTAACCCTTTGTCTTGGGTGGTAGACAGAACTAAAGGAACAAAACATGTTTTTGGCTCGATGGGACGCGTGGGATCGCTCATGTCGATCGTTCCGACTCCACTGATATAGCGGATTTCTCCATTTGATTTTTCGTAGTAATCTTGAAAAAGAACCACATTGGTCATGCTATCCCCTGACTTGTCAAGCTCAGACACATTCGTACTATTCCCCGT
>NZ_AFAL01000211.1 GCF_000193225.1 Verminephrobacter aporrectodeae subsp. tuberculatae At4
CGTCACGCCCGGATCGGCGCACGCGCCGCTGACGCGCGCGGCCGCGCAGGACACCGGCCTGCGCGCGGGAACGCCGGTGGTGCCCGCGCCCATGGACGTTCCCGCGACCCTGCTCGGCTGCGGCGGCATCGCCTACGGACCGCAGGGCCTGCTGCGCAGCGTCGGCTGCTCGGTGCTCGGCAGCACCGGAATGCACGGCTGGGCGAGCACCGACCTGCAAGCCATCCGCCCCAGCGCCGAGGCCGGCTACACGATGCTCATGCCGCTGCCCGGCGTGTGCATGCGGCTGATGTCGCATATGGCGGCCACGCTCAACATCGACTGGCTCCTGGGGCTGCTGGCGCAGGCCGCCGAGTTCGCAGGTGCCCCCGTGCCCGCGCGCGCCGCGCTGCTCGAACGGCTCGACCACGCCGTGCTGGCCGCCGCGCCGGGGCAGGCGATCTTCCATCCCTACGTCGCCGAGAACGGCGAGCGCGGCCCCTTCGTAGACCCCTGCGCGCGGGCGCAGCTCAGCGGCTTTGGCGCCAGCCTGGGTTTGTCCGGGCTGGCGCGCGCGGTGTACGAGGGAATCGTCTTCGCGGCGCGCGACTGCTACGCGGCGTTCGGCCCGATACCCGAAGAGATACGCCTCGCAGGCGGCGCGGCGCGCAGCCCGGCGCTGCGCCAGCTGCTGGCCAACGCCACCGGCCGGCCGGTGCGCGTGAGCCGGCGCGAGGAATGCGGCGCTGCGGGCGCGGCGCTGCTCGCCGCCGTCGCCATCGGCGAATACGCGAGCCTGCGCGACGCGCTGCCCCGCTGGGTCGACAGCCACCTCGACGCGCACGTCACCGCGCCCGACCCCGCGCAAACAGCGCTGTACGACAGGCTGTTCCCGCTCTACCAACAGGCCGCAGCGCGCAGCCGCCCGCTCTGGGCCGCCCTGGGCGCGCTGCGCAGCGGCACGTCCACCGGCCTTGCTGGCGCAGCGCCCGCAAGGTCCCCCCCGGCGAGCGCCGCCGCCACCGCAAGCAGAGGAACCCGCGCATGAGACATCTGAAACTCGCCATCATCGGCGACCAATTCATGAAAGCCCACTACTTCAGCGACGCCCTGCGGGCGGTCCTGCCGCAGGCGCAGCTGGACGTCCGCACGCTGGAACTCGACTGGCCCGACACCCCCACGGTGCACGGCTACGGCGCCGAGGCCGAGGACCCGCAACTCCAGGGTCTGAGGGAATACCTCGGCGCGCCGCACACGCTGGCCACCTTCATCGGCGACGCCGAGGTGCTGCTGAACCATTTGGCGCCCGTGACCTGCGGCATGCTCGCGCGCTGCGCGCAGCTCAGGCTGCTCGCGGTCGCGCGCGGCGGCCCGGTGAACATCGACATGCAGGCCGCGCGCACGCACGGCCTGCGCGTGGTGTACACACCGGGGCGCAACGCGAGCGCGGTGGCGGAATTCACCATCGGCATGGTCCTCGCGCAGACGCGGCGCATCACCCAGGGCCACGTGGCGCTGATGCACGGCCAGTGGCGCGGCGACCTCTACCGCGCCGACCGCACCGGCGAAGAGCTGTGCAACCAGACGCTGGGACTCATCGGCTACGGCCATATCGGTAGCCGCGTCACCAAGCTGCTGCGGCCCTTCGGCTGCCGCATCCTGGTGAGCGACCCCTATGCGCAACTCGACGCCACCGACCGCGCCGCAGGCGTGCTCCAGGTTGACCTGGCCGAATTGCTCGCGCAGTCCGACGTGGTCTCGCTGCACGCGCGCGTCACGCCCGAGACCACCGGCTTCATGAACGCGCAGGCTTTCGCGCAGATGAAGGAAGGCGCCTGCTTCATCAACACCGCGCGCGGCCCGCTGGTCGACTACGCCGCGCTGTACGCCGCGCTGCAAAGCGGCAGGCTGCGCGGCGCGGCACTGGAGACCTTCGGCACCGAGCCCTGCGACCCGGCCGACCCGCTGCTGCGCCATCCGCACGTGACGCTCACGCCGCATATTGCAGGCGCGTCGATCAAGACCGTGAAGTACGCCGCCAGCCTGTGCGCC
>NZ_AFAL01000210.1 GCF_000193225.1 Verminephrobacter aporrectodeae subsp. tuberculatae At4
GCCAGATTGCTCGCGACCGTGTTCAGCCGCTGCGCCTGCGCGCTGATGGCGCTGCCGGACACGTTGAAGATGGAGAACATGGACATGGTGTGGGCCGCCGCGCCGGAGCGTTTGCTGAGTTACTGACCCTGGATCGCGCCAAGCATGGTCTTGGCGCTGCTGTCGAGAAAGCGCAGCGTGGCCTCGTAGCGCACGGCGTTGTCGACGAAACTGGCGCGCTCGCGGTCCAGATCGACCGTGTTGCCGTCCAGGCTGGGCTCGGCTTGCAGCGCGTAGGCCCGCGTGTCCTGGTCCGTCCCGGCGCCGTGCTGTATGGCGGGCAGGGGGATGTGGCGGGGGTCGGTCACTCCCGTGCCGGCCGCGCCCGGTGAGGCATGCGCGCCCTCGGCGGGGCGCAGGGCCAGGCCCGAACCCATGCCGCTGGCTTGCCGCAGAGCCTGCCCGAAACGCCAGTCGCGCGCCACGTAGCCCGGCGTGTCGGCGTTTGCGATATTGCTCGCGAGGTCGCGCTGACGCTGTGCGCGCAGCACCAGGGCGCTGCCGTGAAAATTCAGCGGGCCGATCATCTTGTCGATCATGTCTGCCTCCCACCCAGGATTGCAGGATTGCGGGGTCTCGTGTGGATTATCGGAAGCGGGCATCTTTTCCAAAGCACAAAGAGCGCGCCAATGGTTCCGCAGTTCGGGGCTT
>NZ_AFAL01000209.1 GCF_000193225.1 Verminephrobacter aporrectodeae subsp. tuberculatae At4
CGAAACGACGAAGGGCCCCACCCAAGGCTCTATGCCGTTTCATATGGAACACGGCGTTATTGCACGAGATGCAGAGGCGGCCTACGCAAGCAGCGTGATTGCTAGGAGTCTGTCGGACTTTCTCGAAAACACTGGGAATCGCTCAAAAATTGAGCAGTTTTGACGCACTACAGAACGATATCCACAGGCCAGACGATGGCCAAGGCAAAAAAATCACTCCAAATCGCGCTTGAAAACCGCAAGTCCGACAGCCTCCTAGCGCAGTGCGTGCGACACTGTTTGGTTTTTTCTGTACTTGAAGGTGCGCGAACGATTGATGGCAGAAGTGCGAGCGGAATGACTGCCGATCTCTATGCAAAGGAGTCCGTGCAATGACAAATTTTGATTTGCTTCCAGAAACTGCTGGTTCAAATGATAAAAAAATACTACCCGATGGTAGTGTCGCTGCATTATTTGTATCTGCAAGCAAAAACTTGACTACGCTATATATCCATCGTCCTCCCGGAAGTCAGGATATTAAAATCCGGTATCCCTCAGATCTCTCAGATCCCGCAGCGGAATCTAGAAAAACGAAATATAAATGTGTTCGCGAACTTGAGGCTTGGTCGAAGCCGGGAAACTTGCTGCATCCTGAGTACGGAAAAAACATGCTGCAGCAGGAATTATGGGAAAAGGGAGTTTCACAGGATGTGTTTCTTGGCCTGAGTGAAATTCCTGGGGAATCGGATTGCAAAAATTTGAATTTGTCCATTCAATCTGGTGAGCTGACAGAGTATTCATTCAAGAGATTCTGTTTGAGCTACGGATTATCAGACAGCATGCAATCCAAGGAGTCGGCAGCAAAGTTCCTTGAATACATGGAGGGTAGACTCTTGGCTTGGATACATCTGCCAATCGATGCCGACCCGACACTGTTGCCATTGATTGTAAAAATCATTTCTGAACTCGGACACATTGTCATTGACCCGGATAACATGACTCCAATCAACTGACACATGGAAAAATACTCTATTCGGGGTCATCCCCCTGCGGCAGAATAGTTGTCGCCTCCATAGAACCAAAAACCGGGGGCGGCGATGAAGGACAAAAATGGCTCGATACGGACAAACATTCAAGGACAAGGCGGTGGCAAGATTGCTGCCGCCGCACAGCGCAACACTGCAAGCGGTTGCGCAGGAAGTTGGCGTTGCAGCGCAAACGCTGGATCGTTGGCGCAAAGATGCGCAGTCCAGCCCCGCCCGAGGGCGGGGCTGGACTGCGCCCGCTCGGCTGGAGGCGGTGATCACCACGGCGGCGATGAACGAAGTCAGCAAGAGCGCTTGGTGCCGCGAGCACGGCGTGTACCTCAGCGAATTGGACAAGTGGTATGCCAGTTGCACTACGGCACTGACGGATCCCCAAGA
>NZ_AFAL01000208.1 GCF_000193225.1 Verminephrobacter aporrectodeae subsp. tuberculatae At4
GCGCCCTGTCTGCTGGGCGGCTCCAACTCCCTCTTCCGGTTCAAGCTGGCGGGTGATCCGGCGAATTACATCGTCCGCATCTGCAGCCGCGACCCCGCTTCCTGCGCCACCGAGGTCGCGGTCCTGCGCCTGGTGCGGGCCACGGTGCCGGTCGCCGAGGTAATTCACGTGGGCCGCATGCCCGGGGACGCGGCATTGCCCTACGTGATCAGCGCCTGGTTGGACGGCATCACCCTCGCCGAGGCGCTGAAAAGCAGGCGCTGGGCCGCGCGGGCGCTGGGCGAGGCGGTGGGCCACACGCTCGCAGTGATCGGCGCGCATCCCTTTCCGAGGCACGGAAAATTCGACGGCGCGCTGAACGTCACGCCGTGGAGCGTCGCGCTGGGCTTGCAGGACGGCGGGGCGTCGCCCGCTGACGTGGCGCTGAAGTATCTGGACCATCACGCCGGCAAACACCTGGGCGACGCGCGCAGGGCGCAGGTGCTGGAGTTGCTGCGCGAGTACGACGCGGCCTCCGACGCGCACGCGCCGGCGCGCTTGGTGCATGCGGATTTCAACCCCGGCAACATCATCATCGCGCCCGCACGCGAGGGCGAATCCCGGGTCGCCGGCGTGATCGACTGGGAATGGGCGCACGCCGGCAGCCCGTTGCTGGACGTCGCCGTCCTGCTGCGCCCACGGGGGCTGATGGCGGACGAATTCGAGTCCGCGTTCGGCGCCGCCTTCGTGGCGGCCGGCGGCGAACTTCCAGCGCATTGGCGCACGCGTGCCGCCACCCTGGACTTCTTGAACTTGCTGGAGCTGATCGACGCCCCGGCGCCGCTGGAGGAGCTCAGGCTTACCGCGCTGCGGCAGCTGCTGTCGTCCCTCGAGCGCCAACGAAAGGAAAACACATGACGTGGCGTTGCGTGGCGACAGTCAGGCTGTGGCCCAATGGCGTAAGCGAATGGGCACCCAGGAGGCCAAGCAGATCTACAAGGAGCGTGCGGCCAGCATCAAGTGCACCAACGCACATCTGCGCAACCGCGGCTTGCAGCGCCTGAATGTGCGCGGCCTGACCAAGGCGCGCGCCGTGCTGCTGTGGCATGCGTTGGCCCACAACCTCAAGCGCATGCTGGCTCTGGATTTCCCCTTGGCAGTCTGAGACGCGCAAAACAGGCCGCAATGAGCGATCCTGGCGCGTCAGGCTGCCCCGCAGCAAGGCAAACTCGTCCCAGAAGACGAACCTGGGCTTGAATCGGGCCATCTCCCATCTCCTTTATCCACAGGTCATCGGGTTTGGCTTGTACCGCGTCCATTGCTGAAATTGAAAAATTCACACGCTCTCAGAACTCGGACCCGTAGTAGTCCAAGATATCCATGCCAGCGTATCGCCCCAGGTCCCGGCGCACCAGCCTCACGCGCAAAATGCCCTTTGGTCCCCCGCCCACGAGGTGGATGGCCGCAGCCTGCTTGCCCATGATCTCGCCTTCCAGGCCATCGAGGGTGAAGCGTGATGTTCGCAGCGGGTATGGCGTAACTTTCCTGTCGATACCTCTGCGGACCCGGGTGGCTGGGTGGCGCGCTCGCGTATAGTCCCGCCCGGTCCACCTGCAAATCCAGGAATTCCAGGATTGCGCACCAGGAATGCCCTCCATGAAGTTGTGTCATCGAATTCTTCTGACGCTTTGCATGCCCCTGGCGTTGGTGGCCTGCGCCACGCCGGCGCCCCCGGCGACAGTGGCGGCGTCCGTTCCCGCCGCCTGGCACGCGCCCCTGCCGCACCAGGGCTCGCTCCAGGACCTGTCTCGGTGGTGGACGCAGTTGGGTGATCCACTACTGGTCGAACTGATGGCCGCCGCGCAGGACCTTAGCCCCGATCTGGCGCAGGCGCGCGCGCGCATCGCGCAGGCCCGCGCCGTGCAGGTCGCCAGCCGCGCGGACCTGGGGCCGTCGCTCGACGCGCAGGCCAAGGCCGGC
>NZ_AFAL01000207.1 GCF_000193225.1 Verminephrobacter aporrectodeae subsp. tuberculatae At4
CACGCCCTGGGCGTCGCCCCGGGTCTTGATGCCATCGACCACGGCCTGCGCCGCGTCGCTCCATTGCTTCTCCACGCGGTCCACGTCCTTCATGTCAACCGGCATGGTGCCTTCAAAGTAGCTGCGCGCGTAGCGCGGCACCACCTTCAGGGCGATCACGGTGGCGCCCGCGAGCGCGGCCAGAGACAGGCCGTGTTCCACGGCCTTGTCCGACAGCGGCGAGCCGTCGGTGGCGATCAGGATGCATTTGTACATTGGACTCTCCTTGGCGTTCCCCCACGGAACGCGTTTGGGGAGCGATCATGTCGCCACGTTTAATACAAGTCAATGCGTCTGCCGGGGCGCGGTGTCAGGTCGGGATGCGACACTAGCGCCATGCCTGTGACCCTGTCTCGTGCTGCTGCACCGCAGCCGCCTTCGACCCCCCCGTCCGCCGCGTCCATCCTGCTGCTCGACGACCCGCAAGAATGGCCGGCATTTGGCCATCCCGTGCCGCTGGCAGGCGCCGCTGCGGAGGACCCTGCGGCCTGCGCATGGGACTCGCAGGTGGTGCTCGAAGGCATGCGCTGCGCGGCCTGCGCGCTCACCGTCGAGAACGCGCTGCGCGCCGTTCCCGGCGTGCTCCGGGCCGAGGTGAGCGCTGCCAGCTGCCGCGCCCGCGTGCTCTGGGACCCGGGCCAGGTCCGCCCCTCGCAATGGCTGGACGCGGTGCACAGGGCGGGCTACCGCGCCCTGCCCGCGATGGATTCACAGGCCCGTGAGCGGCGCCTGCGCGAGGGCCGCGGCGCGCTGTGGCGCTGGCTGGTGGCGGGGCTTTGCATGATGCAGGTGATGATGTACGCGTGGCCCGCGTACGTGGCGCGGCCGGGCGATCTGAGCGGCGAGACCGAGCAACTGATGCGCTGGGCCTGCTGGGTCGTCACGCTGCCCACGCTGGTCTTCTCGTGCGCGCCGTTCTTCTCCGCCGCGCTGCGCGACATCCGCGCGCGCCGCGTCGGCATGGACCTGCCGGTTGCGCTGGGCATGGCCATCAGCTTCGGCGTGAGCATGGCGGGAACGTTCAACCCCACGGGGATTTTCGGCAAAGAGGTGTACTACGACTCGCTGAGCATGTTCGTGTTCTTTCTGCTCACCGGGCGCTTGCTCGAGTCGCGCCTGCGCGAGCGCACCGCGGGCGCGCTCGAGGCGGTGCTCAATCGCCTGCCCGACAGCGTCGAGCGGCGCGGCGCGGACGGTGCTTTCAGCCGCGTGGCGACGCGCCGTCTGGCCGCAGGCGACGTCATTCGCGTGCTCGCGGGCGAGGCGTTTCCGGCCGACGGCTGCATCACCGAGGGCAGCACGCAGGTCGATGAGGCGCTGCTCACCGGGGAATCGACCCCCGTGGCGCGCAGCGTCGGCGGCGCCGTCGCTGCGGGCAGCCACAACCTGCAGGCGCCGGTGCAGGTGCGGGTCGAGGGCGTGGGCGCGCAGACCCGTTTTGCGCAGATCGTCGCGCTGATGGAGAGCGCGGCCTTGCAGAAGCCGCGGCTGGTGCAGCTGGCGGACCGCATCGCCCGGCCGTTCCTGCTCGCCGTGCTGCTGGCTGCGGCGCTGGCGGCGCTGTTCTGGTGGCACGCCGGTCCGGGGCAGGCGCTCATGGTGGCGGTGGCCGTGCTCATCGTGACCTGCCCGTGTGCGCTCTCGCTGGCGGCGCCCGTGGCCATGCTCACCGCTGCGGGAACCCTGGCGCGCCAAGGGGTGCTGGTGCGCAACCTGCAGGGTCTGGAGGCCTTGGCTGCGGTGGACTGCGTGGTGTTCGACAAGACCGGCACGCTGACCCGCGACGGCATGGCGCTGCGCGCCGTG
>NZ_AFAL01000206.1 GCF_000193225.1 Verminephrobacter aporrectodeae subsp. tuberculatae At4
CAGGCCGATCACGGGATTGATCGCCGTGGCGACCAGGGAGGCGGTCAGCGCGTTGATCTCCGGAACCACGAGCACGCGCAGGTTCTGGGTTTCGTGTGCGATGTCGGCGCTGCCCTCCATCAGCACGGCGGCGCTGACGCCCTTCATCTGCAGGTTGTTCGTGGTGGCCAGGCCCTGGTCGATGCGCACGTCGCCGCGCACGAAGTCGAACGCGAAGCCCTTGCTGAACACGTCGCGGAAGTCCAGTGCCAAGCGCCGCGGCAGCGATTGCAGGCTCAATACGCTGAGCAGCTTCGCCGGCCCCCCGGGGTCGGCCTGGAGGAACTGGCCCGATGCGACGTTCAGGTGGATCTGTCCGGCCATGGAGCGGTAGTCGGGGCTGAACGGGGTCCCGGTCCAGGCCAGCTGCCCTTGCATGCGCCCCTTGCCATTGCGCACCGTGTCGGCCATCCCCAGGCTGTCGAGCAACGCGCCCGCGTCGTGGATTTCGAGCTCGAAGTCGAGCTGCGTGCGCCGCTCGGTCGGCCCGGGGCTCGGCTGCGCCCAGTTGCCGCTCGCGCTCAGGCTCGCCTGCGGCGTCAGGAGGTCGAACTGACTCAGCTGCCACTCGCGCCGCATGCCCTCGCCGCGGTTTTGCGCCTGTATTTCCAGGCGCCCGAGGCGTTTGCCGCGCAGCTCGAATGCGTCCACGACGATGTCCAGCGCGGGCAGGTCGCCCGGTCGTTCGTCGAGCAGCGACTCGACCTGGGCCACGTCGTTCTGCGGAACGCTCAGGCGCGCCAGGCGGGCGAACACGCGCCCGCCGGTCTGCTCGGGCGCGGTCGGCGGGCGGTATTCCAGATGGCCGTTGAGCTCCACGGCGTCGAGGGTCGCGCGCCAGGTGCTGCCTTCGCGCTGCACCCCGGCCACGAGGTTGTGCAGGGTGCGGCCCTGCAGCGTCAGCTGGCGCGCACGCAGCGCCAGCGTGCCGGGCAGATAGTCCTGCGCCACGCCGGGTCCGGCAGCGGCG
>NZ_AFAL01000205.1 GCF_000193225.1 Verminephrobacter aporrectodeae subsp. tuberculatae At4
CCCTGGCGCCGCGCGACGACGACATCAGCCATGTGCTGGACTACCGCCGCGTGCGCCAGATCATCATCGACGAATGCACGGCCGAGCACGTGAACCTGCTCGAGAGCCTGATCGGCAAGCTCGCCCAGCGCCTGCTGCAACTGCCCGGCGTGCTCGGCGTGCGCGTGACGATTGCCAAGCTGGAGATTTTTGCCGACTGCGAGGTGGCCATCCGCGTCGAGACCGGGCAGTGGTAGCCGCGGCGGCGCCCCCCACGGGAATGAGACAATCCGGCGCATGAGCACCGTCGCCCGGACCGAAGCCGAAACCATTGCCTCCCCGCGCAGCGCAGTGAAGATCGGGCACGAAACGCACAAGCTCGAAAAGCGCCTGTGCCGCGAGGCCGGGCGGGCCATCACCACCTTCCGCATGATCGAGGAGGGCGACAAGGTCATGGTCTGCATGTCGGGCGGCAAGGACAGCTATACGCTGCTCGACGTCCTGCTCCGGCTCCAGGCGCGCGCGCCGATCCGCTTCGAGCTGGTGGCGGTGAACCTCGACCAGAAGCAACCGGGCTTTCCCGCGCACGTGCTGCCCGAGTACCTGGCCCGTACCGGCGTTCGCTTTCACATTGAGAACGAGGACACCTACGGCATCGTCAAGCGGCTCATCCCCGAGGGCAAGACCACCTGCAGCCTGTGCAGCCGCCTGCGCCGGGGCATTTTGTACCGCGTCGCCGGCGAACTGGGTTGCAGCAAGATTGCGCTGGGCCACCACCGCGACGACATTCTGCAAACCCTGCTGCTCAACATGTTCTTTGGCGGCAAGCTCAAGAGCATGCCGCCCAAGCTGGTGAGCGACGACGGCAGGCACGTGGTGATCCGCCCGCTGGCCTATGTGGCCGAGAAGGACATCGCCCGCTGGGCCACGCACCGCGCCTTTCCCATCATCCCCTGCAATCTGTGCGGCAGCCAGGAGAACCTGCAGCGCAAGCAGGTCGGCGACCTGCTGCGCGACTGGGAAGGGCGCTTCCCGGGCCGCGTGCCGAATATGTTCAACGCCCTGCAGAACGTCGTTGCCTCGCACCTGCTCGACGGCCGCCTCTACGACTTTGAAAACGCCCGGGCCACGGGCATGGCCAGCGCGGACGGCGACAGGGCGTTCGACCCGGACACGTTCCCGGCGCCCGCCCCGGCCCTGCCCGGCATGCAGGTGGTGCAACGGCCTTGAACCATGCAAGGCCCGCGCAGCTCCCAGGAGGCTTCCCCCTTTTCAGGAGACTGAGCATGCTGCGCCGATGGATTTCCACCCTGCTCCTGGGCCTGGCCGCTGCGGCACTCGCGGGTTGCAGCAGCACGCGCCTGGTCGATGGCCAGGTAGAGAGTTTCTCGACCCTGACGGCGCTGCCGGCCCCGGCCACCTACCGCATCGAGCGCCTGCCCTCGCAGCAGACGCCCGCGTTCGAGCCGATCGCGGCGCTGGCGGAACGGGCGCTGACGCGCGTGGGGCTGCAACGCGACG
>NZ_AFAL01000204.1 GCF_000193225.1 Verminephrobacter aporrectodeae subsp. tuberculatae At4
TCGCCCAGTATTTCTCGCAGGCAGCGATGCCATGAAACAGTTTCCTGATTTTTGCTTCGGAATCAATGTGGTCAGGCATCAAGCGTGGATCGGTTTCACAAAAGGTCTCCAGCACTTTTCTGCCAAACTCCCATTTTGTGGTGTCGATATCAGTAACGATGGAAATTTTAATATATGGCATCCTCATTGTAGATTTTGGTCTTTTCAAAATCCGAATCGTTTCTATGGTTTCTGGCGGATTGATTTGGTAAACGGTGCCCTGCACCTCATGAACTCTATCCCACAGCTCTTTTGATATGACCTGATTTAATGGAGTTACCACCAGGGCATATGGAGCTTTCGTAGCGGCAGCGATCTGCAGTTGTGCTTTGAACTTACTATCCAATGACAGGCTTATCCCGCTATTTCCTCCGATCATGCCAGCGGGCTGCCCCGTATTGTCTGGATCGGGCGTGGAGTTCTCCGGGAGTTCGGTTGCTTGGTTCAGAGGTTCGTTGGTGAGACGAATAAATCCTGGTCTCAGCAGTTTCTTCAACTCGGATCGCCGCGCAGAGAACAGCGGGAAGTTGTCTGCCACGTCGAAAATATTTTCGGTGAGAATCACCAAGTGTCCATCGCCAATTGCCTCGACGGCAAAGCCATTGGCGCGCAGCTTTTCTGCATCGATTTCCTTGGTGTATTCCCGGCCAAAGAAGGTTGCCCACCCCAGGTTTGGAATGCCTTCGTCCTCCAGAACTGCAGCCGGTGGGCCTGCGAGGAAATGGTCTGCGGCAACAATCGCGTGCTCGTCTGTTCCAAATGCATCGTCCCTTGTTTCAATATCGGTGAACAAATGCAAAATGGCAAACTGCGGGTTGGCGAGTTCAACAAGGCGGTGGAACAGGCGGATCCAGTCGATTTTCTGTTGGCGTCAGCACTACCCTTTAGCCATCCGGGACGAAGCTCGCCGAACCGGTTCACCTTGGTATGGATCATTTCATAATGATACTTTACCGCTTTGTTCCGCTTCCACCCACAATCTTCTTTTACAAATCTACACCCAAAACCAAGTTTGCTCGCGGCTATGACGTTTTCCTCCGCCCAGTATTTTTCGCACGCAGCGATGTCATGAAATGGTTTTTTGGTTTTTGGATCGGAATCAAGGTAGCCAGGCACCATTCGTGGATCGGTTTCACAAAATGTCTCCAGCACTTTTCTGCCAAACTCCCATTTTGTGGTGTCGATATCAGTAACGATAGAAATTCGAATATATGATTTTTCCATTACTTAGGCCTCTTTGAAATTCGAGTCATTACCCCAGTTTCCTGATTTAATTGGTAAACTCTGCCCTTCACCTCAAGAATTTTATCCCACAGTTTTTCTGATATGACCTTATTTTCTGGACTCACCACCAAGGTATATCGAAGTTTCTCATCGACAGCATGCTGCAGTTGCGCTTTGAACTGACTATCCAATGACAGGCTTACCACGTTCTTTGCCTCGACAATAGTGGACCGCCCCAAAACGTCAGGAATAGTGGTAACCCGTGTCCCATCGCGCAGGGTCACTTGTTTTGGCGTGAAGTTCTCCGGAAATCCGGGTATCTTGTGGAGTGCGTTTTGAAACTCACGGCCCTTGAGCCAATTTTCCCCAATCTGCGATCCGCCGCCAATGGGGTTTTTCCATTGGATGCCGTTGCCTGTGTCGCTACGCGACACAATCTCCTGCTTGCCCGCGCTGTTAAGCGTGAAGTATTGGCCGCTGGGGCGTTGGTCGCTAGTCCGTTGAAAGACCGGGGTGACGCCATCTGCTGCGGTCCCGACGTGGGTCAACGATCCATTGTCTGGGCCGGTAAAAGTGCCGTTGTTCGAGTTGAATTTGTATCCATACTGCGTAGCGAGTGCGATGGTCTTGGCGTCAGTTGCCGCCGCATTGCCTGTGGCGATGAGGGGGTCCTTGAACGTGACGGTGGTGTTGTCGGGGAGAGGGCTCGTCGTTGGTGCTGGGGTCGGTGTATTCGGCGTGCCTGCTATGGGAAGCGGGTTGCCCTGCGCATCCGTGTCGGTTGTCTTTCCGTATCCAGGAATTCGTTGCCCGTAGCTTGGCGATTCCCCTCCGGCAGAAGTTGCGGGCGCCGCCGCATTGCCTGTGGCGATGACGGGGTCCTTGAACGTGACGGTGGTGTTGTCGGAGGGGGTACGCGTCGTTGGTGTCGATGTATTCGGTGTGCCTGCCGTGGGCAGCGGGTTGCCCTGCGCATCCGTGTGGGTCGTCTTTCCGTACCCGGAAATTTGTTGTCCGTAGTTTGGCGATTCCCCCTTGGCAGACGTTGCGGGCGCCGCCGCATTGCCTGTGACGGTGGTGTTGCCGGTGGTGTTCGTTGGTGCTGGGGTCGATGTATTCGGCGTGGCGCCTGCCGTGGAAAGCGGGCTGCCCTGCGTATCCGTCGTCTTTCCGTATCCAGGAGTTCTCTGCCCGTAGCTTGGCGATTCAGCCGCGGCAGACATTGCGGCCCTGTTCGGCGCCTTGCCTGCAGATATCGGCCTGCCGGGCATCGCGCTCATTCCCCCGCCCAGTGCAGCGACCAGTGCGTCGCCGTCCGTTGCCTTCACCAGCACCAAGTTGCGTTTCAAATAGTCGATGTCCCCCGTTTTTTCGTACAGCAGCTGGAAGTTGGTCTTGCCGAGGCCGGCGATCTGCCGAATGTGGATGTCGGCGAGGTTGATCTGCAAGTGCAGATCGGCGCTTTTCTGCGCGTCTGTCGTGCCACGGAGCTCGGTCTGCCATGCGTCCTTTAGCGTGGCAAAACCCGCCATCGTCTTGCCAAGGTCGTTTTGAATCTGCTCGATCTGCTCGACGCTGCGCGAAAACAGGTTTTCATCAATGGCAGCGTTGCGGCGCAGGGACTCCGCATGGAGTGCCTTGACCGCTTGGCAGGCATCCGCGCTGCCCCCGTGGCACTCCCTTTGCTTGCGGAGGTATTCGTCGAACTCCAAGTGGTTCAGGTAGTTGTTCT
>NZ_AFAL01000203.1 GCF_000193225.1 Verminephrobacter aporrectodeae subsp. tuberculatae At4
GCTCACGCGCGACGGCAGCAGCAGCTACTACCTGAACAACCAGCCCGTGCGCCGCCGCGACGTGCAGGACGTGTTCCTGGGAACGGGCCTGGGCCCGCGCGCCTACGCCATCATCGGGCAGGGAACGATCAGCCGCATCATCGAGTCGCGCCCGGAGGAACTGCGATTGTTCCTCGAAGAGGCCGCAGGCGTCTCCAAGTACAAGGAGCGCCGGCGCGAGACGGAGAACCGCCTTGCGGACACGCGCGAGAACCTCACGCGGGTCGAGGACATCTTGCGTGAGCTGGGCGCAAACCTCGAAAAACTCGAAAAGCAGGCCGAGGTGGCCGCCAGATACAACGGCCTGCAAGCCGAGGCCACGCTCCGGCAGCACCAGCAATGGTTTCTGAAGCGCGCCGAGGCCGAGGCCGAGCAGACCCGGGTGCGCCTGGACGGCCTGCAGGCGGTCAACGACCTGGAAGCGCGCATGGCCGAGTTGCGCGCGCTCGAATCCGATCTGGAGACGGTCCGGCAGGCGCACTACGCGGCGGGCGAGCAGGTGAACCAGGCCCAGGGCCGGCTCTACGAGGCCACGGCCGAGGTCGGGCGGCTCGAGGCCGAGATTCGCTACGTGGTCGAGGGCCGCCAGCGCGTGGAGCAACGCCTGGCCACGCTGGCCGGGCAGATCGCCCAATGGTCGGCGCGCCAGGAGGAGGCCGACGCCGAGCTGGAAAACCTGGCCGGCGCCGGGGTGGACGCCGAGGAGCGCGCCACGCTGCTCGCCGCGCAGCTCGAGGAGCAGGCCCTGCAACTGCCCGGCCTGGAGGACGCCCTGCGCCAGGCACAGGGCCGCGCCGACGCGCAGCGCAGCGCCGTGGTGCAGGTGCAGCAGCAGATCCAGGTGCTGGCCGCCGAGCAGCGCGGAATCGACGAGCAAAGCCGCGGGTTCGACGGCCGCTGCGAACGCCTGCGCGCCGAGCGCAATGCCCTGGACGCGCCCGACGATGCGCGCCTGACGAGCTTGCGCGGCCAGCTCGAAGAGGCCCGGGAATTGGCCGCAAGCGCCGACGCCCATCTGGCCGGATTACAGGAGTCCGTTCCCCGGCTCGAAGCCGAGCGCCGCACGCGCCAGGAGGCCGTGAACACCGAGGGCGCGCGCCAGACCGAGCTCGGCGCGCGCATGGAGGCGCTCAGGGCGCTGCAGGAAAAGGTCCAGACCGACGGCAAACTGCGCCCCTGGCTGGCCCGGCAGGGGCTCGACGGCCTGCCGGGTCTGTGGAGCCGCATCCACATCGAACCCGGCTGGGAGAACGCCCTCGAGGCCGCGCTGCGCGAGCGCCTGGGCGCGCTCGAAATCAGCCGCCTGGAGATGGTGCGCGGCTTTCTCGGCGCAAGCGGCAGCGACGCACCGCCCGCGCGGCTGGCGTTCTACAGCGCACCGGCGGCGGGCGCGCCCGAACCCGCTGCGCAGCAGCCCGCCCGCCTGTCCGACCTGCTGCGCCTTCAGGACAGCGGCCTGCGCGCCGTGCTGACCGACTGGCTCCAGGGCTGCCATACCGCCGGCACGCTCGACGAAGCCCTGCAGCGCCGCGCCACGCTGCAACCGGGCGAGGCGGTTTTCGTTCCCGCAGGCCACGCCGTGAGCGCGCACGGCGTGAGCTTTTACGCGCCGGACTCCGAGCAGTCCGGCCTGCTCGCGCGCGCGCAGGAGATCGAGCACCTGGAGAAGGAACTGCGCGCGCAGGCGCTGATCGCCGAAGAATCGCGCAGCGCGCTGGTGCGCGCCGAGGCCGCCTGCGCCAGCGCCGCGCAGCAGCTCGTGCTGGCACGCCGCGAAGCCTCCGAGGCGCAGAGCCGCGCGCATGCGCTGCAGGTCGAGACCCTGCGCCTGAGCCAGCTGACCGAGCAGACGCGCGCGCGCGGCGCGCAGATCGACTCCGATCTGGCCGAGGTGCAGGCTCAACTCGCCGACCTGCACGAGCGCCGCGTGGGCGCC
>NZ_AFAL01000202.1 GCF_000193225.1 Verminephrobacter aporrectodeae subsp. tuberculatae At4
CCAGAACAGCTTGCCGTCAACCTCGAATGTGGGCACGCCAAACACGCCCGCGGCCTGCGCGGCCTCGGTGTTGGCGCGCAGCAGCGCCTTGGGCGCTGCGCTGGCGGCGTCCTGCCCGGGACGCAGCTGCTCGGAGAGCTCTGCGGCCAACGCCGCCAAACGCCCGGCGTCGAGTGCATCCTGCCCGCCCTGCCACACATGGCGCAGCACGCTGCCCGCGACAAAGCGGTTGACGTGACCATCGTCGCTACAGGCCAGCGCCTGGCGCAGCAGGGGCAACGGGTTGAACGGGTGGCACGCGGGCATTTGCAGCGGCGTTCCCTGCGCATGGCCGAGCCAGGCCACATGGCGGTAGGTCCAGTCGCGCTTGGGACCGATTCCCGCCGGGCCCGGATTGCCGTGCCGCTGCAACAACGCACCGAGCAGCACGGGCTTATAGGCCACGCTGTAGCTCAGGCCCATGAGCACTTCGGGCAGGCGCTCGAACGCCAGCCAGGCGTAGGGCGAAACAAAGTCCAGGTAGAAGGTGATGCGCTTCATCGCAGGTCGCCCACGGCCAGGGAAATGCCCGCGCGCCCGAGCAGCCGCGCCCAGATGCTGCGGCGCAGCCGGGCGTCGGCGCGCGCCCAGACGCCGATCTCGTCCAGCGTGCGATAGCAGCCCTCGCAGTGGCTGCGGTCCGGCGACATGCGGCACACCGAAATGCACGGCGAGGGCACGGCCGCGGTACTCCCGGAGTCGAAATGCCCCCCCGCGCTCGCTTGGCGCGCGCGCATGCGCAGCAAATTGAGGGTGTTCATGGAGCGGCCTGCACCACGTCGACCACGGGCGCACCCGTCAGGCGCTGCAGGTCGCGGGGATGCAGGGGGAACACGCTGTGCGGGTGCCCGGCTGCGGCCCAGACCACGTCAAAGCGCAGCAGTTCCCGGTCGATCAGCGTCACCGGCGGCGTGGCGTGCGCGACGGGCGACACGCCGCCGATCGAAAAACCCGTGCGCGACTTCACGAATCCGGCGTCGGCGCGGCCGATGCTGCCCACATGGGCCTCGACCTTTTTCTCGTCCACCCGCCGATCCCCCGAGGCGACCACGAGCACCACCGCGTCGTCGCTCCTGCGGCGAAAAATGACGCTCTTGGCCACCTGCCCCAGCAAAATGCCCAGCGCGTCGGCCGCCTGCTGCGCAGTGCGCGCGGCCGCATCGAGCATCTGCGGCATGTGGGGGTGCTGCTGCGC
>NZ_AFAL01000201.1 GCF_000193225.1 Verminephrobacter aporrectodeae subsp. tuberculatae At4
CCTGGCGCCTTTGCCGCGAATATCACCATCCGCGGCCGGCGCGAGCGCAAGGAACCCGGCATGGATGACAAGGGCCATCCGACCACAGCCCGCGTTCCCGAGCCGCTGGACGCCGACGCCGTCGAAATCACCATTTGGCCAAAACCCTGATCCAGGAGAAACAGAATATGCCAAGCATTTTTATCAAGGACAATCTGCGCACCCAGGTTGAGGCCGCAAGCGGCGGCGCTGCCACGGTCATGTACACCGCAACGGGCCACCCCTGCTATATGAGCGTGATTCCGAAGTTCAACTTGCAAGACATTCATGCGAGCCTGGGCCGCGGCGTGCATCCGGCGTTTATCGTCAATGGCATCGAGAAGGACGCCATCTACATCGGCCAGTATCAGGGCTTCGTCATGGACTGGAATCTGCTGTCCATCCCCGGCGTGCTGCTGAACCACAGCTGGAGTTTTGATACTTTCCAGCGGTGTGCCAAGAACAACGGCGTTGGCTGGCACATGATGACCCATGCCGAATGGGCGGCCATCGCGCTGTGGTGCTGGAAAAACGGCACGATGCCGCGTGGCAATACCGACCATGGCAAGAGCCACTCCATGCCCCACGAGACCGGCCGCTCCGATGGCTCCCGGATCTACACGGGCTCGGGCCCGGCCTCGTGGCGCCACAATGGCCTGCCGCACGGTATTGCGGACCTCACCGGCAATACCGCGGAATGGCTTGGTGGCTTGCGCTTGAACGAAGGCGAAATCCAAATACTGCCGAACAACGACGCCGCGGACAATACCAAGTCCCAGAGCGCCGACTCCGCCCACTGGAGGGCCATCAGCGCGTCTGACGGCGCCCTGGTCGCGCCGGGTACGGCGGGCACATTGAAATATGACGCTGCAGCTGCCGTGACCAGTGGCCGTACTCAGGCTGCAATCCTGTCCGACTCCAAGACCCGCGACACCACCCCTCCCATCCCCATCGACTACGGCGGCTATAACCCCACTAACACCTTCAAAAGCATGGGTGTAAAAGCCGGCCTGACCGTTCCCGCAATCGCCAAGGCGCTGGGCCTGTACCCTGTCACTGCCAGCCTTCCCGGCGAGGATGGTTTCCTGATGCACAACCAAGGCGAAAGTTTGTCTATGGCCGGTGGTCACTGGAACGATGGCGCCAAGGCCGGGGTCTTTGCGCGCGCGCTCTGCGGGAGACGGACACGGACGAACTCGAGGGGGGATATTGAGAATTGGTCGGCGCTCGCGAGCGCCCGGGTGGCCTTTGTTCTTTGACAGAGAAACCACAGCGCCCTCTGAGTGAAAGTGAACTCCCCCCGGCAAACACCCCCATCCCCCATATTTCCCCACCCCAACGGCGCACCACAAGGTGCGCCGTTTCTCTTTATGCAGAAAAGAAGTTAAACCATGACACGACCGCATCCCAGCATTAGCCCGATGGCGCCCGACGCCGTCCCCTCGGTGTGGAACCCCCGCTACCGGGAGATTGACGAGAATTTCGCGGGCATTGATACACGCGTGCTGGCGCGTGAAAACGAGATGGATCAGGCCCGGGGGGGAGGGGGAGTTTGGACGAGCGGTTGGATGAGATGGATGGGCGGATTGGTAGTGGGGGGCGGTCCTCGTGTGCAGCGGGGGGAGGTGATTTTCTATAACCGGGGGTGGAAGGACAACCTGTGGGTACGCAAGAGCAGCAGCGCAAGCCGCAGCTTGGACATTGCCGCCGGGACGTTTTTATCGGCGGCCGTCTCTACAGCATGGGCGAGCGTACCAACGGCGCCAGCGTACCCTCCAATCCCGGCGGCACGGCGCAAACCTGCGAGGTCTACCTGCGGATCAACGGCGACAGCATTGACTTCCAGTGCAGCCCGCTTGGACAGAGCGCCCC
>NZ_AFAL01000200.1 GCF_000193225.1 Verminephrobacter aporrectodeae subsp. tuberculatae At4
AGGTCCTGGCTCACCGGGCCGCGTTCGTCGATGGGCGCGCCGAGCACGTCCATGATGCGGCCCAGCGTGGCCTTGCCCACGGGGACGGTGATGGGGCTGCCGGTGTTGCGCACCATGATGCCGCGGCGCAGGCCGTCGGACGAGCCCAGCGCAATCGTGCGCACCACGCCGTCGCCGAGCTGCTGCTGCACTTCCAGCGTCAGCGTCGATGCGTCGAGCTTCAGGGCGTCGTAGATCCTGGGCATCTGGTCGCGGGGGAACTCGACGTCGACCACGGCGCCGATACATTGAACAATCTTGCCTTGCACTTGCACTTGAGCCATTTTTTGCTCCAATAAAGATGTTTCTCGCGCCGCTTACACGGCGGCGGCGCCGGCGACGATTTCCGAAAGTTCCTTCGTGATCGCTGCCTGGCGTGTTTTGTTGTAGACCAGTTTCAACTCGGCGATGACGCTGCCGGCGTTGTCCGTGGCGGCCTTCATGGCCACCATGCGCGCCGACTGCTCGGACGCCATGTTTTCCGCGACCGCCTGGTAGATCAGCGATTCCACATAGCGCACCAGCAGTTCGTCGATCACGCTTTGCGCGTCGGGCTCGTAGAGGTAGTCCCAGTCAGGCCCGGTCCTTGCGCTCTGCATCTGCTCGGAGGACAGGGGGAGCAGCCGCTCGATCACCGACTCCTGCTTCATGGTGTTGATGAACCGGGTGTAGCCCAGGTAGAGCGCGCTGA
>NZ_AFAL01000199.1 GCF_000193225.1 Verminephrobacter aporrectodeae subsp. tuberculatae At4
AGGTCCGGGCCGGGGTCGTGGCGGGTACGGACAGGCGCCACAGCGCCAGCTCGGGGTGTGCGGCGCGGGCGCTGAACCAGGGCAGGGTCTGGTCGCGGCAGGCGGCCCAGTCGGCGGCGGCGCGGGACGGGTCGATGCGGGTGCCGCCCATGGCCCGGCATGCGGACTCGACGGCCGCCACGGCGCCACGCAGGCGCACGCACAGCTGGCCCGCACCTGCTGCGTCCGGCACCCAGCAGCTGGCGTTGAGCGCCAGCGCCTCGCCGCCCCAGGCATGCAGTTGACGCAACGCGTCGGCCTGGTTGCAGGCAAGGCGCAGCGTGGCCTCGCCGGGCGCGATCGGCAGCACCTTGAGGCTGAGCTCGGTGAGCAGGCCCAGCGTGCCCCAGGCGCCGACCATCAGGCGCGACACGTCGTACCCCGCGACGTTCTTCATCACCTGGCCGCCAAAGGTCAACAGCTCGGCGCGGCCATTGAGCAGCGTGGCACCCAGCAGGTAGTCGCGCACCGCCCCCACGCTGGCCCGGGAGGGGCCGGACAGGCCGGCCGCGACCATTCCGCCGACGGTCGC
>NZ_AFAL01000198.1 GCF_000193225.1 Verminephrobacter aporrectodeae subsp. tuberculatae At4
GCGAGATCGGTGACGGTCCGCATGTCTACGCCGATGTTGCAATCCCCGTTGGCGAAGGGCGCCACCGTGGCGGTCCAGATGGTGCGACTGGTACCGCTGGGACGCGGGTCGCTGAAAGAGAGCACTCGCCAATTTGCGTAGAGGTTATAGAGGTCATTCAGCACAAGGTCCGTGACGGCTTCGCTGAAGGTAAAGGTGACGGTGGTGGTTTCGCCGATGCCGAGGTGCATGTCGGCGACCGTGATGGCGACCACCGTGGGCCTGCGGGTATCGATGCCGTAGTTGGTGCTGCTGGCCTGGCCCGATCCGGCGGTGCCTGCGGTGTTGGTCACGCCCGCGAGGTTCACGCTGATGGTGTTGCTGCTGTCCTCGACGTTGGCCGTGGGCGTGAAGGTGGCGGTCCAGGTTGTGCCGTTGTCGCTGGTCGTGGGTTCGCCGAGCGTTCCGTTGGCGTCGCTGAGCACGACGTCGTCGCGCGTGAAGCCGGTGACGGCCTCGCTGAAGGTAAAGGTGACGGTGGTGGTTTCGCCTGCCTTGATGCGGGAGTTGGCCAGCGTGATGGTGGCGGTGAGCCCCTGTGTCTTGACGGTGTAGTTGCCACTGCGGACGCTGCCCTGGCCGGCGTTGCCAGCGATATCGCGCACGCCGGAGAGGTTGATCCCGAGGGTGTTGGTCAGGCTGGTCGTGTTGGCCGTGGGGGTGAACAGTGCCGTCCAGGTGTCGCCGCTGCTGCCGTCGCCGGAGGTCGAGCGCAATCCGCTGAGCGTGCCATGGGCCTGGCTGAGGTCGATGTCATCCAGCGCAAAGCCGGTGATGGCCTCGCTGAAGCGGAAGGTGACGGTGGTGGTTTCGCCGAGCCCGAGGTCGGTGTCGGCGAATGTGATGGGGTTGGTGCTGGCGGCGGTGGGGCGTACCAAGTCGACGATGACTCGACTGTCGTCGGTGACGGTCCGTTCCAAGCCGGCGTTGCCCGCGAGATCGGTGACGGTCCGCATGTCTACGCCGATGTTGCAATCCCCGTTGGCGAAGGGCGCCACCGTGGCGGTCCAGATGGTGCGACTGGTACCGCTGGGACGCGGGTCGCTGAAAGAGAGCA
>NZ_AFAL01000197.1 GCF_000193225.1 Verminephrobacter aporrectodeae subsp. tuberculatae At4
CGCGAGCGTGGCGGCAGCGACGGCAAAGAGCGCTGCCAACTTGGGCATGGAGCGTTTCTGCAGATCGGTCATGGGGGGGTTCTTTCTTGGGAACGTGGAAGCATCAAGGATGGAAACACGAAAAACCGGCGATTATGAGCCGGGATAAAACGGTTTTCCGAGGCTCGCGGGCAGGTTCGCGCGGATCCACGCCGGGTTGCGCGAGATCAGCGCCAGCACCACGATGGTGGCCACATACGGCAGCATGCTCAGCAGCTGGCTGGCCGCTTGCACGCCGCTGGCCTGCAGATGAAACTGCAGCATGGTCACGCCGCCGAACAGGTACGCGCCGAGCAGCACCCGTGCCGGGCGCCAGGTGGCAAAGGTGGTCAGCGCCAGCGCAATCCAGCCCCGGCCGGCGACCAGGCCCTCGACCCACAGGGGGTGTAGACGGTGGAGACGTAGGCGCCGGCCAGTCCGCACAGCGCGCCCCCGGCCGCCACGGCCGCGAGCCGGATGCGGCGCACGGGGTAGCCCAGGGTGTGCGCGGACGCGGGCGATTCCCCCACGCAGCGCAACACCAGCCCGGCGCGCGAGCGGTACAGGAACCAGATCAGCCCCAGCGTGAGCAGCATGCTCAGGTAGACCAGCGGGTGCTGTCGGAACAGCGCGGGCCCGAGCAGGGGGACGTCACCGAGCAGGGTCATGGCGTAGCGCGGCCGCTCGGGCAGCCGGGCCTGCACGTAGCCGGTGCCGGCAAACGCCGAAAAGCCCGCGCCGAACAGACTCAGCGCGAGCCCGGTGGCGTATTGGTTGGTGTTGAGCCAGATCACCAGCACGCCGAAGAGCGTGGCGAGCAAGGCGCCGGCGGCCATTCCTGCGGCAAAGCCCAGCCAGG
>NZ_AFAL01000196.1 GCF_000193225.1 Verminephrobacter aporrectodeae subsp. tuberculatae At4
TCGAAACGCGCGTGGTACACCTCGTCCATGCGCGCATCGAGCACCGCCACCACCCGGGTGCAGCCATGCTGCGCGCGCGCTTGCTCGGCAACGGCCAGCAGGGTGTCCACGGGCAGCACGGGAACGCCCAGCCCCCCGCGCGCGCCAAACGCCAGGCCCTGCGCCACGGCGCAGGCGGTGCGCAGGCCGGTGAACGCGCCGGGGCCGCGTCCGAAGACGATCGCGTCCAGCGTGTCAAACGACAGCTGCGCCTGCGCCATCAGACGGCGCAGCGCGGGGATGAACGCGACCGATGCCTGCGCGCCGCCAGGGCCCGTGTGCTGCCAGACGCCATCGCCGTGCTGCACGGCGATGGAGAGGGTGTCGGTGCTGCTGTCGAAGGCGAGCAGATTCATGGACTGGGTGGAAAAGCGGGTTCGGAAAGCCGGCCCAAAGCCATCGCAGAGGGAGAAAAGCGCATCGGGCGATTATCCGTTCCCGCACCGGTCTGCGGTTTGTCCACCCCCCTTGAAAGGGAGGAATCTGGCCCCGCAGCCGGGCCTCAGGCGCCAAAAAGGCCTGGCGTTGCCGTGCTCGGCGGAGTGACCCCCAGATGCCGGAACGACGCCAGCGTGGCGATGCGCCCGCGCGGCGTGCGCTGCAGGAAGCCCTGCTGGATCAGATAGGGCTCGATCACGTCCTCGATGGTTCCGGCCTCTTCGCCAATGCTCGCGGCGATGTTGTCCAGCCCCACGGGGCCGCCGTCGAAGCGGTGGATCACGGCTTCGAGCAGTTTGCGGTCCATCACGTCAAGGCCCTGCGGGTCCACGTCGAGCATGGCCAGCGCGCGGTTGGCAATGTCCTTGGTGATGCGGCCGTCGCCCTTGACTTCGGCGTAGTCGCGCACGCGCCGCAGCAGCCGGTTGGCAATGCGCGGCGTGCCACGCGAGCGGCACGCGATCTCCAGCCCCCCTTCGGCGTCCATGGGAACGGCGAGCAGGCCGGCGCTGCGCTCGACGATGCACGCCAGTTCCTGCGCGCTGTAGAACTCGAGCCGGGCGACGATGCCGAAGCGGTCGCGCAGCGGGTTGGTGAGCATTCCCGCGCGCGTGGTTGCACCGACCAGCGTAAAGGGCTGCAGATCCAGCTTGATGCTGCGCGCCGCCGGCCCCTCGCCGACCATGATGTCGATCTGGTAGTCCTCCAGCGCGGGGTAGAGGATTTCTTCGACCACGGGCGACAGGCGGTGGATCTCGTCGATGAACAGAACGTCGTTCTTCTCCAGGTTGGTGAGCAGCGCCGCCAGGTCCTTGGGCTTTTCCAGCACCGGCCCGCTGGTCTGGCGCAGGTTCACGCCCAGTTCGGCGGCGATGATGTGGCTCAGCGTGGTCTTGCCCAGGCCCGGCGGGCCGAACAGCAGCGCATGGTCCAGCGCTTCGCCGCGCTTGCGCGCCGCGCCGATGAAGATCTCCAACTGCTCGCGCGCCTTGGCCTGGCCCACGTATTCGCGCAGCAGCTTGGGGCGCAACGCCCGCTCGATGGCCTCTTCCTGGGGTGACGCGGGGGCAACGGACAGAACCCGTCTGGCAGGAGAGAAGTCGTCGGTCTGTACGGTCATTGCGCAGGGTCTATGGGCTGGTCCACGCGTAGTAGGCCACACCTTCGTAAACAAAGTCGGGCTGGCTGGCAATGACGTGGTCCCGCTCCGGCAGGCTGATGGTGTAGAAGTGCGTCGCACTCGACGACCGGTAGAAGCGGTACACCGCCGATGCGCCGGGGGCCGCGTCCGGCGCCACGTACCACGCGACCCCCTCGTAGCGCAGGTTCGGCGAATCGCGTTGCACCCCGTCGCGCTCCTGCGCACTGCTGGTGTAGAAGTGGGC
>NZ_AFAL01000195.1 GCF_000193225.1 Verminephrobacter aporrectodeae subsp. tuberculatae At4
CCGGAATTCGCGCCCATGCAGACCCACACGCTGCTGTCTGAAGAGCACCGGAAAACCGTCGCCGAGGGCGCAGGCCAGCGCTGCGGCGAACAGCACGGGGCTGAGCAGAACCAGCGCCGCCAGCGACAGCACGGCGTCCAGCAGGCGCTTCACGCGCTCCGCCCCATGCGCGCTGCGATCGCCTCGATGTCCGCCCGGATGCGCAGGCGGTCGCCCTCCACCTGCTGCGCAGCGCGCTCGCGCAGCGCGCGTTCCGCCTGCCGCAGCGCCTGCACCCGGTCCTCGAATGATTCGGCGTCCGCGCCCCCATGGAAGCTGCGCGACAGGATCACCGCAGCCGAGCCCAGCCGCAGGTGTTCCGCGAGCACGCTGCGCCCCGGCAGCAGCCCCTCGTCGAGCCGCGCGATGCCGCCGAAACCAAAGCGCAGGCCGCGCGCGTGCACGCACGCGGCGACGCGATCCAGCAGGCCCTGCGCCAAGGGCTCGAACATGAACCGGCAGCCGAGCGCCAAGTGCAGATCGTTCAAGCCCACGAACACCTCGCTCAGGCCGGGGGTGTCGATCCAGGCGGCGAGCGTCTGGAGCGCGCCCGCCGTTTCGAGCAGCGCGACGATGGGCGCGCGCCCCGCGACCAGGGCGCTGAAGCTGCGCAATTCGTCCGGCGCATGGAACATGGGCAGCATCAGCGAATCCGCGCCCTGCGCGAGCACGCTGTCCAGCTCCCCCGGCGTGCCCGCGTGCAAGGGATTGAGCCGCACCATCAGGCGCGCGCGCCGAAGCTGCGCCCTGACGCGGCCCACGTCCCCGATGCCATGGCTGCTGATGAAGGTGTTGCGCCCGGCCTGGCGCTGCGCCTTGCCGTGGATTTCCAGATCGACGAACAGGCGCATCCCGGGCAGCAGGTCGCAGCGGCGCGCCAGCCCGGGGTCGTTCGTGATTTGCAGGAAGTCGATCATGGTGTGTGCTGTGGGGGAGCAATCATGCGCGCAGCGCCTGGCGCAGCTGCGGGCCCGAGAACCAGCCGGCTGCGGCAACGGCGAGCGCGGCCAGGGCGCACGAAACCAGCTCCCGGACCTGTTCCGGACCCAGGGTCCGCGCCGGGGCGGCCTGGCCGCCCCCGGCCGGGCCGATCCAGCGCGCCAGCAAGGCCACGGCGAGCAGCGCGAGCAGCGGAGCCAGCAGCTCGCGCAGCGGTATCCAGCGCCGCACGGCGCGCGC
>NZ_AFAL01000194.1 GCF_000193225.1 Verminephrobacter aporrectodeae subsp. tuberculatae At4
GAGCACGGCGCAGGCGCCCAGCGCCAGGGCCTTGAGCACGTCCGTTCCGCGGCGGATTCCGCCATCGACCAGCAGGGGCAGGGCGCCTGCCACGGCGTCGGCTACGCGGGGCAATGCGCTGGCGGTGCTGGGGCTGCCGTCCAGGGTGCGCCCGCCGTGGTTGGAGACGATCAGGCCGGCCACGCCCAGCGCGACGGCCTGGCGCGCGTCGTCCGGGTGCAGCAGGCCCTTGAGCAGCACCGGAAGTCGGGTGTTGGTTTGCAGCCACTGCACGTCGGCCCAGGTGGGCGCGTGCTGCAGCAGGCCGTCGAACAGGCTGCTCTGGTCGGCCCGCAGCGGCACCCGGGGCGGGGGTGGCAGGCCCAGCAGATTCACCGCCGCCACGCCCGCGGGCAGACGAAAGCCTGCGCGCCGTTCGCGGTCGCGCGCGCCATGGCAGGGCGCGTCCACCGTCAGCACCAGGGCCTCGTAGCCAGCTTGTTCGGCGCGCTGGACCAGTTCGCGGGTGAAGCCCCGGTCGTGCTGCCAGTACAGCTGGAACCACAGCGGCCCGCGCCCCGCGTCGTCGCGGATGGCGTCGGCCACCCGTTCCAGGCGCGTGCTGGCCTGGGTGCTCAGGACCATGCCGGCGCCCAGGGCCGCGGCTGCGCAGGCGCTGCCGAGTTCGCCGTCGGGGTGGGCCATGCACTGGTAGGCCACCGGGGCCAGCAGGATGGGGTGGGCCAGCGTGCGGCCGAGCAGTTCCACCCGCGTGTGGCCGCCAGCGAGTGGGCGCAGCACGCGCGGCAACAGCGGAATCTGCGCCCAGGCGCTGCGGTTCGCCGCGAGCGTGATCTCGTCGGCCGCGCCGCCGCTGAAATACGCCCAGGCGTTGGAGTCCAGGCGCGTGCGTGCATGGCTCTCGTGGTCCGCCAGGCTCACGATTTCCGGGGGCAGGGA
>NZ_AFAL01000193.1 GCF_000193225.1 Verminephrobacter aporrectodeae subsp. tuberculatae At4
AGAACAACTACCTGAACCATCTGGAAGTTGGCGAATACGCCCGCAAGCAAAAGGAGTGCCGCGGGGGCAGCGCGGATGCCTGCCAAGCGGTCAAGGCACTCGACGCAGTGTCCGGGAAACGCCACGCTGCCGTTCGGGACGAGCTGTTTGCGAGGAGCGTCGAGCAGGCCAATCAGTTTCAAGACGACATTGGCAAGACGGCAGCGGATTTGGCCACGCAAATGGGCGCATGGCAGACCGAGCTCAGTGGCACGACAGACCCGGAGAAACGTACCGATCTGCAACGGCAGATCAAACTGGCCGACAATAATTTCCAGCAGATCGCCCGCCTCAGCATGGAAAACTTGGAGATGCTGTACGAGAAAACGGGAGACATCGAATATCGGCGCCGCAGCTATCAGCTGAATACGGCAGCGAACGGCAACAAAATGGCCGCTGCACTGAGCTCGGGACTGAGCGCGATGCCCGGCCGGCCGATATTTGGAGGCAAGGCGCCGAACAGGGCCGCAATGTCTGCCGCGGCTGAATCGCCAAGCTACGGGCAGAGAACTCCTGGATACGGAAAGACGACCTCGGATGCGCAAGGGAACCCGCTTCCCACGGCAGGCGCCACGCCGAATACATCGACCCCAGCACCAACGAGCACCCCCGGCAACACCACCGCCACAGGCAATACGGCCGCGCCCGCAACTTCTGCCAAGGGGGAATCGCCAAACTACGGGCAACAAATTTCCGGGTACGGAAAGACGACCCACACGGATGCGCAGGGCAACCCGCTGCCCACGGCAGGCACACCGAATACATCGACACCAACGACGCGTACCCCCTCCGACAACACCACCGTCACGTTCAAGGACCCCGTCATCGCCACAGGCAATGCGGCGGCAACTGACGCCAAGACCATCGCACTCGCTACGCAGCATGGATACAAATTCAACTCGGACGGCACTTATACTGGCCCAAACAAGGGCCCGTTGACCCACGTCGGGACTGCAGCAGATGGCGTCACCCCGGTCTTTCAACGGCCTGGCGGTGAATACTTCACGCTTAACAGCGCGGGCAAGCAGGAGACTGTGTTGCGTGGCGACACAGGCAACGGCATCCAATGGAAAAAACCCATTGGCGGCGGATCGCAGGTTGAGCAAAATCGGATCGCTGGCCGTGAGTTTCAAGACGCGTCCAACCAAGCAAGTGGATTCCCGGAGAACTTCAAAGGAGTGACTTCGACTCTGTCCGATGGGACACGGGTTACCACTATTCCCGACCATATGGCGAAGACCTTTGGTATTGTTGAGACAAAGCACGCGGTAAGTCTGTCAATGAGTGATCAGTTCAGAGCGCAAATGGACCACGCTGTCAAGACAGAAGTTCCATATACCTTGGTGGTGAGTCCATCAAATAAGGTCATATCAAAAGAACTGTGGAGAGAGATCCATAAGATAAAGGGCGCCGTTTACCAATTCGATAAAGCAACTGGAATATATACTCTGATTTCAAAAAGGCCTCAAAAATGAGAAAGTCATATATTCGAATTTCCATCGTTACTGATATCGACACCACAAAATGGGAGTTCGGCAAAAAAGTGCTGGAGACATTTTGCGAAACCGATCCACGATTGGTGCCTAGCGGTTTTGATAACAATCCAAAAATCAAAAAACCATTTCATGACATCGCTGCATGCGAGAAGTACTGGGCAATGGAAGCCATCATAGATGCGACTGCATTTGGGGATGGACTCATATTTACCAAATGGGATTGCGATTGGAAGCGATCCAAAGCGGTGAAGTATAATTGCACTATGAACCATACCTTGGTAAGCCAGCTCGGAAAGCTTCATCCCGGATGGCTTCATGGTGATGCTGACGCCAACAGAAAAATCGACTGGGCCGGCCTGTTCCACCGCCTTATTGAACTCGCCAACCCGCAGTTCGCCATTCTGCATTTGTTCACCGATATTGAAACAAGAGACGATGCATTTGGGGCAGACGAGCACGCGATTATTGCCACAGACGATTTCCTCATGGGCCCGCCGGCTGCAATTCTGAAGGACAGAGGCATTCCAAACCTGGCTTGGGCAACCTTCTTTGGCCGGGAATACACCAAGGAAATCGACGCAGAAAAGCTGCGCGCCAATGGCTTTGCCGTCGAGGCAATGGGCGATGGACACTTGGTGACTCTCACTGAAAACATTTTCGACGTGGCAGACAATTTTGCGCTGTTCTCTGCGCGGCGAGTCGAGTTGAAGAAACTGCTGAGACCAGGATTTATTCGTCTCACCAACGAACCCCATGCAACCGAACTCCCGGATAATTCCACACCAAAGCATGCGA
>NZ_AFAL01000192.1 GCF_000193225.1 Verminephrobacter aporrectodeae subsp. tuberculatae At4
GGCCCGACGATCTGCCGCAAGCCCTGCGCCACAACCTGCCCGAATGGCTGGTGCCGCCCCTTGAAGCCCAGTTGGCCGAGGGCTTCTGGCCGCTGGTGCACAGCCTGGCGCAGAGCGCGACTCTGGACCTGCGCGTGAATGCGCTCAGGGACAAACGCCGCGCCGTGCAGGAGGAACTCGCCGCGGCGGGAATCGCCGCGAGCCCCACGCCGTATTCGCCCTGGGGGCTGCGCGTCACCGGCAAGCCGGCGTTGGGTCGGCTGGACGCTCTCGCGCGCGGCGCCATCGAGGTGCAAGACGAGGGCTCCCAGCTGCTGGCCCTGCTGCTCGACGCCCGGCGCGGCGAGATGGTGGTGGATTTCTGCGCCGGCGCGGGCGGCAAGACGCTGGCCATTGGCGCGAGCATGCGCAACACGGGGCGGCTCTACGCGTTCGACCTGTCGGCGCATCGGCTCGACGCCATGAAGCCCCGGCTGGCGCGCAGCGGCCTGTCGAACGTTCACCCGGCGGCGATTGCGCACGAGCGCGACGAGCGCGTCGGACGCCTGGCGGGAAAGGTCGATCGCGTGCTGATCGACGCCCCCTGCTCGGGCCTGGGGACCCTGCGGCGCAACCCGGACCTCAAGTGGCGCCAGTCGGCCGCGACGGTGCGGGAGTTGGCCGCCAGGCAGGCGTCGATTCTGGACAGCGCGGCCCGCCTGCTCAAGCCGGGTGGCCGCTTGGTGTACGCCACCTGCAGCCTCCTGCGCGAGGAGAACGAGGCCGTCGTCGAGGCGTTCGGCGCCGCGCACCCGGATTTCGCATGGCTCGACGCGGGGGAGCTGTTGGAGCGGCTCAAGGTCGAGCGCGCCCGGAGCCTGTGCAGCGGTGGCGCGTCGGGAAGCGCCTATCTGCGCCTGTGGCCCCATCTGCACCAGACCGACGGCTTCTTTGCCGCCGTGGGGGTGAGGAAGGGCTGATTGCCTCGCGTCCAGCCACGCGGCCGCGGGGTCATCCCGCGAACAGCACCGTCGCCAGCAGCCCGCGCCCTTGCGGGCCGCAGGCCAAGTTCAGCACAGCGCTGTGCGTGCGGGCGATTTCG
>NZ_AFAL01000191.1 GCF_000193225.1 Verminephrobacter aporrectodeae subsp. tuberculatae At4
CGCAGCGGCGTGCGCGCCGCGCTGGTCTGCGGGCAGGACGTGGAGATCGACGTGAACTGCGTCTTCGTCGGCCGCGTGGAACTGGGCCCTGGCGTGCAGATCGGCGCGCACTGCTGGATTGCCAATGCGTGCATCGCTGCGCACGCCGTGATCCAGCCCTACACGCACATCGACGGCGAAAACTCCGGCGCCACGGTGGGCGCAGGCGCGCACGTCGGCCCCTTTGCCCGCCTGCGCCCGGGCACCCGACTGGGCCGCGCGGTGCATATCGGCAACTTCGTGGAAGTGAAGAACAGCAGCCTGGCCGACGGCGCCAAGGCAAACCACCTGGCGTATCTGGGAGACGCCACGGTGGGCGAGCGCGTGAACTACGGCGCCGGCAGCATCACCGCGAACTACGACGGCGCGAACAAGCACCGCACCGTGATCGAGGCGGACGTGCACGTCGGCAGCAACTGCGTGCTCGTGGCCCCCGTGACCATTGGCGCCGGGGGCACCGTGGGCGCGGGCAGCAACATCACCAAAAACACCGCCGCCGGCGCGCTCAGCGTGGCGCGCGGCCGGCAGATCAGCATTCCCGGCTGGGCCCGCCCTGCCAAGCGCCCGAAACCATGACGCAGGCCGACGCCGCGCAGCAGCTGGCCGAGATGGCCGCGGCGCAGGAGGAGCTCCTGCGCGCCGTCGCGCACGACCTGCGCGCGCCGCTGCGGCATGTCGGCGCCTACGGCGCGCTGGTGCGCGAGTCGCTGTGCGAACTGCCTCCCGACACGCTGAACGCCCCCGGGACGCAGGAGGCCCTGGGCCTTCTCTCCAGCCTGGAGCAGTCCGCCCGGCGCAT
>NZ_AFAL01000190.1 GCF_000193225.1 Verminephrobacter aporrectodeae subsp. tuberculatae At4
ACGACCAGGCGCGCGACGCGCTCCAGCGCGCAGACCGGAAACAGCGCCGAGCGCCCGAGCTTGGACGCGTCGGCAATGACCGTGACGCGCTCGGCGCCGGCGATCATGGCGCGCGCGATCTCCGCCTCTTCGAGCGCGTAGTCCTGCAGCCCGTTGGCGCCGATTGCGCCGACCGTGAGCACGGCGTCGTGCGCGTTGAACTGCGCGACCTGCGCGACCGCCAGCGGGCCGAGGTTCTCGCAGGCCTCGGCGCGGTACTCGCCGCCAATCAGAAACACCCGGTTGCTGCCCGGCCCGCGCGCCAGACACTGGGTGATGGACACCGAGTTCGTGATGATCGCCAGGCCGCTGCTGCGCGCCAGTTCCTGCGCAAGAGCGAGCGTCGTGGTTCCGGTATCGA
>NZ_AFAL01000189.1 GCF_000193225.1 Verminephrobacter aporrectodeae subsp. tuberculatae At4
GCCGCGCCAACTCCCGTGAATCGGAGCATTCCGATCGTTTCCCATCCCCAAGGAGCCTTTTGCATGAGACCCCGCCTTGCCCTCGCCGCCGTACCCGCCGTGGTATGCGCGGCCCTGCTGACCCCGGTCGGCGCCGCCCACGCGCAGCAGCACGACCCGGCCACGCCGCTGGCCGTGGCCTCCAAGATCAATCTGCGTGGCGAAGCCCACGGCATTGCCGTGCGCGAGATGCGCATCGTGCGCAAGAACGACATCCTGACGGTGCAGGCCGACCTGTCCAACGTGGGCCGCACCGACCGCACGGTGTTCTACCGCTTCAAGTGGCTGGACAACCTGGGTGGCCCGGTGGGCGACGGCGAGGCATGGAAGCAGATGCGCGTGCTCGGCCTGGGCCAGCAGACCGTCAAAAGCGTGGCGCCCACCAGCGCTGCAATCGACCTGCGCCTTGAAATGAATGTGGAGTTGCGCTGAAACCGGCGCACGAAGGACGAAACCCATGCAAGAAAAAACCATCCCCGCGCGCAGCGCGCGCATCCTGGCCCTTGCGGCGATCACCCTGGCCCTGGCGGCCTGCCAGAGTACGGACCTGTCCTCGCCGACCGTGCGCTTCGACCGCCAAGTGGACTACGGCGACGCCAAGGCGGTGGAGCTGGTGACCAACGAATTCGGCTCCACCGACCTGCAACTGATCGCCGAGAAGATGACCGGCGGGCTGCTCGAAACCGGCATCTTCCAGGGCCGCCCCACGGTGACCATCTCCACCGTGAAAAACAAGACCAGCGAGTACATCGACACCACCAACGTGATGAATTCGATCCAGACGGCGCTGGTCAAGTCGGGCAAGGTGCGCTTCGTGCGCTCCATCAGCGAAATGCAGGCCGGAGTCGACGAGTTGCAGCGCCAGAACCAGAGCGGCCTGTACAAGCAGGGCAGCACCGCCAAGATAGGCCAGATGACGGCGGCCAAGTACAGCATGGAGGGGGAGCTCTCCAGCATCGTCAAGCAAAGCAGCAATACCAAGGACGTGTACTACAAGTTCACGCTCAAGCTGTTCGACGTGCAGGAAGGCACGGTCGAATGGCAGGACGAGAAAGAAATCCGCAAGACCAGCAAGCGCTGAACGGCGCGCTACCCAGGAACCACCACCATGCAGCAGCGCAGAACCATTTTGCACACGGCCCTGGCCGTGCTCACCCTCACCGCCCCGGCCTGGGGCGTTGCCGCCCCGGCGCGGCCAGGCGCGGCGCCCCGGATCGCCGTGACCGACCTGGCCTACGCGCAGCGCGTGTCCGAATACTTCGTGGCCGGCACCTACCAGCACAGCAGCCAGATGAGCGCGGGTGGCAGCCACAGCGGCAGCTACAGCCACGGCCCCCAGGGCGGCTCGGGCGCGCATACCGGCAGCCACTCCATGCAGGCCTCCGAGCAGGCCAGCGGCACCTATGTGGCCGGCCGCTACAGCTACATCGAGCAGCGCGAGCTCGGCGGCTACACCAACGACATCAAGGGCGCGCTCCTGCAGGGCAGCTATTTCCGCCTCGTGCAGGGCAAGGGCTTTGACGCCGGACGGCCCCAGCCGAGCAAGGCCGAGCAGGTACTCAATCAAGTGCAGGGCGGCAAGATGGCGCAACCCCAGGCGCAGCCGCAGGTCGCGGACGTGATCGCGCGCATCAAAAAGGGCGAATTCAACGGCGCCGACCATGTGCTGTTCGGCGTGGTCTCGAGCGTCGAGTTCACCGACGCGCTCTCGCCCCTGCAGGGCAGCTCCAGCGCCACGCGCCAGTACGGCCTGCAATTGCTCGCCGACTTCTCGCTGATCGACACCAAGACCTACGAGATCAAGGCCGCGTTCTCGGCGCAGGGGGAAGGCAACGACACCAAGATCCTGTCGATCCGCGGCGATATCGCTCCGCCCAACCGGGCCAAGGTGATGCGTGAAACCTCGCTCTCGCTGGCGCA
>NZ_AFAL01000188.1 GCF_000193225.1 Verminephrobacter aporrectodeae subsp. tuberculatae At4
GCTCGGCGGCAAAGAGCTTGGCTACGGCAGCGACCTGGACATCGTGTTCGTCTTCGACGACGACGACGAGCGCGCCCCCGAGATCTACGCGGCCTTTGCGCGCAAGCTCATCAACTGGCTCACCGTGAAAACCGGCGAGGGCGGGCTCTACGAGATCGACACCGCGCTGCGGCCCAACGGCAGCGCGGGCCTGCTGGTCACGCGCTTTGCCGCCTACGCCGCCTACCAGCAGCAGCGCGGCAGCAACACCGCCTGGACCTGGGAGCACCAAGCCATGACGCGCGCACGCTTCGTTCTGGGCAGCGACGCGCTGCGCGCACGTTTCGACGCGGTGCGCGAAGCGGTCATCAGCGCGGCCCGCGACCCGCTGGCGCTGCGCGCCGAGATCGTGGGCATGCGCGAGCGGGTGCGCGCCGCGCACCCGACGCCCGCGGGGCGCTTCGACGTGAAACACAGCCCGGGCGGCATGGTGGACGCCGAGTTCGCCGTGCAGTACCTGGTGCTGTCGCGCTCCGCGCAGCACCCGCAGCTGCTGGCGAACGCCGGCAATATTGCGCTGCTGCAAGACGCGCAGCGCGCGGGCCTGCTGCCTGCGGGCGTGGGACAGGCCGCCGCCGACGCCTACCGCGCACTGCGCCGCGCGCAGCACCAGGCGCGGCTCGACGAGACGCCGACACAGCTTGCGCCGCCCGCATTGCAGGCCGAGCGCGACGCGGTGCTCGCGCTGTGGCACGCGGTCCTTGGCGCCAAACAAGGGGCGGTCGGTGCTTGATGCGGGCAGGATGGAGATGAAGAATATTGTGCATGGCCCGGTGTGATGTTCGCAGCGGGTATGGCGTAACTTTCCTGTCGATACCTCTGCGGACCCGGCGTCTTTTCCAATAATGCGACGCGCTAACGCACTCCATCTCACCGCGCAAGAACTTGCCGCCTTGGTCGAGCCGGCATTCCCCGGGGTCGCGATCGAGGCGTGGGCGCCCTGTCTGCTGGGCG
>NZ_AFAL01000187.1 GCF_000193225.1 Verminephrobacter aporrectodeae subsp. tuberculatae At4
GGAGAACTTCAAAGGAGTGCCTGTGACCCTGCCCGATGGGAGACGGGTTACCACTATTCCCGACCATATGGCGAAGACCTTTGGCATTGTTGAGACAAAGCACGCGGTAAGCCTGTCAATGAATGATCAGTTCAGAGCACAAATGCGGCATGCTACCAAGGAGAAAGTTCCATTTACCTTGGTGGTGAGTCCATCAAATAAGGTCATATCAAAAAATCTGTGGGATGCGATTCATAAGATAGACGGCGCCGTTTACCAATTCGATAAAGCAACTGGAATATATACTCTGATTTCAAAAAGGCCCACCAAATGAGAAAATCATATATTCGAATTTCCATCGTTACTGATATTGACACCACAAAATGGGAGTTCGGCAGAAAAGTGCTGGAGACATTTTGCGAAACCGATCCACGATTGGTACCTGATGGCTTTGACTATGCTTTAGGTGAAAAAATCAAGAGGCCGTTTTATGACATCGCTGCATGCGAGAAGTACTGGGCAATGGAAGCCATCATAGAATCTGGGAATGAACGCACATTCACCAAATGGGATTGCGGGTGGAAACGGTCCAAAGCGGCAAAGTATAGTTATGAAATGTGCCATACCTTGGTGAACCGGTTTGGAGAACTTCAGCCCGGATGGCTCAAGGGTGATGCTGACGCCAACAGAAAGATCGACTGGGCCGGCCTGTTCCACCGCCTTGTTGAACTCGCCAACCCGCAGTTTGCCATTCTGCATTTGTTCACCGATATTGAAACAAGGGACGATGCATTTGGGGCAGACCATCATGCGATTGTTGCCACAGACGATTTCTTCATGGGCCCGCCGGCTTTAATTCTGAAGAAAAGAGGCATCCCAAACCTGGGTTGGGCAACCTTCTTTGGCCGGGAATACACCAAGGAAATCGACGCAGAAAAGCTGCGCGCCAATGGCTTTGCCGTCGAAGCAATTGGCGATGGACACTTGGTGACTCTCACCGAAAACATTTTCGACGTGGCGGACAATTTTGCACTGTTCTCTGCGCGGCGAGTCGAGTTGAAGAAATTGCTGAGACCAGGATTTATTCGTCTCACCAACGAACCCCTGGCAACCGAACTCCCGGAGAACTCCACACCAAAGCATGCGACCCCACCCGATCCCGACAATATGGAACAGCCCGCTGGCATGCTCGGAGGAAGTAGCGAGACAATCCTCTCATTGGATAGTAAGTTCAAAGCACAACTGCAGCTCGCTGCCAGTACAAAAGCTCCATATTACCTGTTGATAACTCCATTAAATAAGGTCATATTAAAAGAGCTGTGGGATAGAGTTCATGAGGTGCAGGGCATCGTTCACCAAATCAATCCGGCAACCAGAGAAGTGGTTCGAATTTTGAAAAGGCCAAAATCTGCAATGAGGGTGCCATATATTAAAATTTCCATCGTTACTGATATCGACACCACAAAATGGGAGTTTGGCAGAAAAGTGCTGGAGGCATTTTATGAAACCGATTCACGCTTGGCGCCTAGTCGCCTTGATTCCGACGCAAAAATCTGGAAACTGTTTCGTGGCGTCGCTGCATGCGAGAAATACTGGGCGA
>NZ_AFAL01000186.1 GCF_000193225.1 Verminephrobacter aporrectodeae subsp. tuberculatae At4
ACGAGAACGCGACCAACCTGATTCCCGTGCTGCGCCCGCTGATCAGTCCGAACAACACCATCAACGTCAACCCCGGAAACAACTCGCTGGTGATCACCGACTACGCCGACAACCTGCAGCGCCTGGCGCGCATCGTCGCGGCGATGGACGTCTCCAACGCCAGCGACGTGGAGGTGATCCCGCTGCACAACGCCGTTGCCAGCGACCTGGCGCCGCTCGTGGCGCGCCTGATCGAGGGCGGCAGTAGCACCACACCGGCGGCGGCCCCGGGCCAGAGCGACACGGCGTTCA
>NZ_AFAL01000185.1 GCF_000193225.1 Verminephrobacter aporrectodeae subsp. tuberculatae At4
CAGAGCGACACGGCGTTCAAAACCACGCTGCTCGCCGAGCCGCGCAGCAATGCGCTGATCCTGCGCGCCGCGAACCCGGCGCGCGCGGCCCAGGTGCGCTCGCTCGTGGAGCGGCTCGACCAACCCCCCACGCCCGGCAGCGGCGCGGCGCAGGGCAACATCCACGTGGTGTATCTGAGGAACGCCGAGGCCACGAAACTCGCCACCACGCTGCGCGCAGCCCTGGCCGCCATGGGTGGCAGCGGCGGCAGCGCGAGCAGCCCCGCTGCGAGCGGCCCTGCGCTCGCCACGCCCCCGACCACGGGCCTGAGCGGCAACAGCAGCGCGAACAACATGGCCGCAAGCAGCGCGGACAGCAACCAGCCGTCCACGGGCGGCCAGATCCAGGCCGACCCGAGCACCAACTCGCTCGTCATCACGGCGCCCGAGCCGGTATACCGCCAGCTGCGCGCAGTGATCGACAAGCTCGACGGACGCCGGGCGCAGGTTCTCGTGGAAAGCCTGATCGTGGAAGTCTCGACGAACAAGCTGGCCCAGTTCGGCATCCAGTGGCAAAGCCTTCTCGGTCAGAAGGGCAGCACCATAGGCCTCATCGGGACCAATTCGGGACAGGCCGG
>NZ_AFAL01000184.1 GCF_000193225.1 Verminephrobacter aporrectodeae subsp. tuberculatae At4
CGCTGGCGCGGGGCGTGTGCTGGCGGGCGCGCATCAGAAGTTGTACCCCAGGCGCAGGTGCAGCCGCAGCTTGCGGGTTTTCGCGCCATAGGCCAGGTCCACCTGCAGCGGACCCACGGGACTGCGCCAGCGCAGGCCGGCGCCCAGGCCGACGCGCGGACGCAGGTCGCCCGCGCGGTCAGCGACTGCGCCGGCGTCGATGAACAGGGCACTCTCCCAGTCGGTCATGGTGCCGCCGTAGACGATGGGGCGCTGCCATTCGACGCTGCCCACCGCCATGTAGCGGCCGCCGTAGAGCTGGCCGTTGCCGCTGCGTGCGCCGATGCTGTGGTAGCCGTAGCCGCGCACGCTGGTGTCGCCGCCGGTGAGAAAGAGCTGGGGCGCGGGGATCTGCGCGCTCTCGCGTGCGAGCATCGCGCCGGCTTCGGTGCGCAGCGCCAGGCGGGCGTCGCGGCCACGGCCGGCGCTGTCCTGCACCCGCCCGGCTGGAATGAGGGATTGCCAGCGCAGCAGGGTGCGCACGAAGGGGTCGTGCGGGGGCTGCAGGGTGCTTCCCAGGCCCAGTTCCAGCGCCACGCCGTGGCCGCGCGTGGGGGCCGTCGGGTTGTCGAAGTAGCGGCCCGTCCAGCCGTAGTTCAGGCTCAGCGCGCTGCGCGGCGGGGGCGCATCGGTCCCCTGGCTGTTGGCGTAGTCGTATTGCAGAAAGTAGTTGCGGTCGATGTTCCGCGTGTTCTTGCTGCTGCCGGAACGCAGACGCCCGCTGTTCACGCGGTAGCCGTCCCGGGCCTCGCGCAGCGCCTGGCCGCCGGCAAACCAGCGCCAGCCGTTTTCGTCGGGCAGATCGGTCCATTCGGTGCTGGCGAGCTGGCTCTCGCGCTCCAGTGCGAGCTTGGTCACGGCGCGCCAGCCCAGGCCGGGCATCCGGTTGTGGATATGCTCCAGCGACAGGCGCGCGCCGCCGTCCGTCGAGAAGCCGGGGCCGAACACCAGCTTCTGCAGCGAGGCTTCCTGCACCTGCGCCACCACCGGCGCGGCCTGCGGGTCGCTGCCTTCGGTATCGAGCGTGAGGAACACGGCGTCGTAGTACCCGCTGCCGGCCAGGCGCAGCTGCGCGTCGAGCATCTGCGCTTCGTCGTAGACGGCCCCCGTGGGCAGGTGCGCCAGGCGCCGGGCCCCATCGGGGTCGTAGCGCTGGCCGCCCACGACCCGCAGCGGCCCGAAGCGGTAGGCCGGGCCGGGGTCGTAGGTGACGCCGAGCCGGGCCTCGTGCTTGTCGGCGTCGATGTCCGCGCGGCTGTCGGCAATGCGCGCCGCCGGGTGGCGGTGCGCCTGCAATTGGCGCAGTCCACCGGTCTTGGCCGTGTCCCACGCCGACTGGGTGAACGGCTCGCCCGGCGGCAGCGACCAGTCGCTGCGCACAAGCTGCTGTTGGCGGGCGCT
>NZ_AFAL01000183.1 GCF_000193225.1 Verminephrobacter aporrectodeae subsp. tuberculatae At4
CGTGGGGCGGGGCCGGGAGGCCGGGGCAGGGCGGGGGGTGCGGGCCATGGGGGGCTGGAGGAGAGACGGCGGATCAACGCGCTGCGGTCGCGGGCAGCGCCAGCAGCAGGGTGCCGTCCCAGCGCGGGGCGCTGCGGTTGGCTGGGTCGGCCGCAGCGCCCTCGGGCGCTGCGGCGCTGCGCGTCAGGCGGGCCTCCAGCGGGGTGGTGTGCGCATTGCTGCGTGCCTGCGCGAGCCATTGGGCCAGCGGCTCGGCGTGCGCGCCCTGGAGGGTGACGGTGACGTGCTCGCCGACCACGTCGAGCCGCGCCGTGTTGCCCAGACGCTGCACGAGCGCGGTGCGCAGCGCGCCCACGGCGTCGCCGGGAGGGGGCTGGGGGGCCGCTTGCAGCTCCTGCGCCTCGGCCTGCAGGCTGTGCATGCGCTGCAACTGGGCGTCGAGCGTGGCGTGGCGCGCGGGGGCGGCGCGCAGCGTGGTCAACGCCGGCGCCAGCGCGAGCCACCACAGCAGCGCCAGCGCCAGCAGGCCGGCAGCCGCGAGCACCAGGCCCTGTTCGCGCGGTGCCAGCGCTTTCCAGAGCTCCTGCAGGCGTTGCATGCGGCGCGTCATGGGCTGCCTTCGGCCTGCAGCAGCAGGCTGCCTTCGTCACGCCGCACCTGGTAGCCGGCGGCCTGCAGGCCTGCGGAGAATGCGGCTTGCGTCTCGGGCGCCAGCGCCACGCCGTGCAGGCGCAGTTCGCCGGGGCGGTATTCGATTCCCGTGGGCGGGCTGCCCGCGGGCAGGGCGGCGCCCGCTGCGGCGAGCAGGGGTTCCAGATCGCGCGCCGTGACGTTGCCCGCGGCCTGCCGCAGCAGGGCCAGCTCGCGTTCCATCTGCACGGGCGCGTCGACGACCACGCGCACCTGCGGGAAGGTCCGGGTGAGCGCGTTGTGCACGGCGGCCTGCTTCGCGGTGAGCGCCCGACGCTCCTGCCAGGCCCAGGCGTTCAGGCCCGCCAGATGCGCCAGCGCGAGCAGCCCGGCGCCCCAGCGCGCGGCGCGCCATTGCGGTGCGTGCAGCCCCGCGTCGAGCGCGTTGCCGA
>NZ_AFAL01000182.1 GCF_000193225.1 Verminephrobacter aporrectodeae subsp. tuberculatae At4
GCGCTGGCCGTGATCGTCCCGGAATGCCGCCGGGCAATCGCACGGCACAGCGCCAGCCCCGCACCCACGCCGTCAAACTCGCTCTCGCGGTGCAGGCGCTGGAACAGGCCGAACAGTTGCGCCGCGTGCGCGGGGTCAAAGCCCGCGCCGTTGTCCTGCACTGTGAACGCCGCCTGGCCCGCGGCTGCGGCCTCGTCGGCGTGCACGCTGATGCAGGGCTGCGCGCTCTGGCGCGTGAACTTGAGGGCGTTGCCCAGCAGTTGCACCAGCAGTTCCTGCAGCAGCGCCGAATCGGCGCGCAGGGTGGGCAGCTGCGTCCCCACGCGCCACTGCACGGCGCGGCCGGCCTCGGCGGCCGCGAGCGCGGCACGCGCCTGGGCCACGGCCCGGGCCAAGGGGATGGGCTCGGCGCGCAGCGGGGCGCGGCTGGCGCACAGCAGGGCTTGCAGGCCGTCGATCATCCGTCCCATGCGCCGGGCGGACTGCT
>NZ_AFAL01000181.1 GCF_000193225.1 Verminephrobacter aporrectodeae subsp. tuberculatae At4
AATGGAAGGTGCGCACACCTGCTTGGTCCAAGCGCCCGCTTGGGCGTCCAAGCCCACGGCCAGTATTCCCCCAAGCTGCGGTGATCAGACCAGCACCCGATGCAGGTCCACGCCCACGCCAAGGGTTTCCCCGGTGGACACGGCCCCGACCAGGCCCTATCGTGCCCCGGCAGATTTCCAGATCAGAGACCATCTGCGAGATGGTCCATCTGCGCGTGCTGACGCGTGCCAACGCACGCACCCTGCACCGGCCTCTTGCAGAAACGAATACCGCAGGAGACCGCTGTGCAAAACTCTGCCATCACACTTCGTGGCATCGACGACGTCATCGCCTTTATCGATTCCTCCCCTGGCATTCGCGGCCGCGCCGGCGTTGTCTGGTGGCTGGCTTTGGGCGGCCTGTTCCTTGATGCATTCTCCAATTCCTCACTGAGCGCGGGCCTGGGGCCAATGACGCGCGATTTGCAGCTTGCGCCGGCGCAGGTGGCGCTGCTCACGTCCCTGGCCGCGTGGGTGGCGATTGCCTTTAACCCCATCGGGGGGTGGATGGCCGATCGCTGGGGGCGCGTCAGGCCGCTGGTCCTTGCCAAGCTGCTTGCCGTCGTCGGCGCCGTGCTGGTCGTGTTGGCCTCGGACTACGCGCTCATTCTGGTCGGGCGCTTTCTTGTCGGCGCTGCCTACGGCATCGACTTTGCGATAGCCATGGCCGTGCTCGCCGAGTTCACGCCCGCCAAGTTCAAGAGCCGCCTGAACACTTGGCAGGGCATGTGGTACGTGGCCGTTTGCTCCAACCTGCTGCTGGCCTTGCTGTTCCATTCGTGGGACGTTGGCGACGCAATCTGGCGCTATTCCGTGGCCGCCACCGCAGTCGTCGGGCTCGCCATCCTGGTTTTGCAGTACCTGTTCCTCGTGGAAAGCCCGATCTGGCTGGCGCGCAGGGAGCGGCTCGACGCCGCCGCGCAGGCCATGGCGCGCATCTACGGCCGCGCATTCAGCGCC
>NZ_AFAL01000180.1 GCF_000193225.1 Verminephrobacter aporrectodeae subsp. tuberculatae At4
TCGGGGGCGTTGCCCCTCAATAGGATTTCGGCAACCCCAGCACCTTCTCGGCGATAAAGCACAGGATCAGCTGCGGGCTCACCGGGGCAAGGCGCGGGATCCAGGCTTCGCGCAGGTAGCGCTCCACGTGGTATTCCTTGGCGTAGCCCATTCCGCCATGCGTGAAGATGGCGCGCTCGCAGGCCCGGTAGCAGGCCTCGGCCGCGAGGTACTTGGCGGCGTTGGCCTCGGCACCGCAGGGCTGGTGCTGGTCGTAGAGCCAGGCGGCCTTGTGCACCATGAGCTGCGCGGCCTCGAGTTCCATCCACGACTCGGCCAGCGGGTGCTGGATGGCCTGGTTCTGCCCGATGCGGCGGCCGAACACCTCGCGTGCGTTGGCGTAGCCGGCGGCGCGCGCGAGCGCTGCGCGCCCCAGACCCACGGCCTCGCTGGCGATCAGGATGCGCTCGGGGTTCAGGCCGTGCAGGATGTAGCCAAAGCCCTGGCCCTCCTCGCCCACGCGGTCTTCCACGGGGATGCGCAGCCCGTCGATGAAGACCTGGTTCGAGTCCACGCATTTGCGCCCGAGCTTGTCGATCTCGTGCACCTCCACGCTGCTGCGGTCCAGGTCCGTATAGAACAGGCTCAGGCCCTGCACGCCGCGGCATTCCTCCACGGGCGTGGTGCGCGCGAGCAGCAGGATCTTGCTCGCCACCTGCGCGGTGCTGATCCACAGTTTCTGGCCGTGCACCAGGTAGTGGTCGCCCTGGCGCACGGCGCGGGTCCTGAGCTTGAGCGTGTTCAGGCCGGCGTCGGGCTCGGTCACGCCGAAGCAGGCCTTGTCGCGCCCCTGGATCAGCGGCGGCAGCCAGCGCGCCTTTTGCGCGTCGCTGCCGAACATCACCACGGGGTGCAGGCCGAAGATGTTCATGTGCACTGCGGACGCGCCCGACAGGCCCGCGCCCGTGGCGGCGATGGTGTGCATCATCAGCGCGGCCTCGCTGATTCCCAGTCCCGCGCCGCCGTAGGCTTCGGGCATGGCGATTCCGAGCCAGCCCGAATCGGCGAGCGCGCGGTGGAAGTCCTCGGGGAAGCCCCCGTCGCGGTCGCGGC
>NZ_AFAL01000179.1 GCF_000193225.1 Verminephrobacter aporrectodeae subsp. tuberculatae At4
GTGTCGGGGTTCAGCGTGGTCTCCCACAGTTGCCCGGCGTTCATCTCGCCCAGGCCCTTGAAGCGGCTGATCTGGCATTTCTCGCGCGCCACGCCTTCCTTGGCGCATTTGTCGAGGATGGCGCCGAGTTCGCCCTCGTCGAGCGCGTACATCTTGGCCGCAGGCTTCTTGCCGCGCGCGGGCACGTCCACGCGAAACAGCGGGGGGCGCGCCACGTAGACATGGCCGGCCTCGATGAGCCCGGGGAAATGCCGCAGGAACAGCGTGAGCAGCAGCACCTGGATATGCGCTCCGTCCACGTCCGCGTCGCTCAGGATGCACACCTTGCCGTAGCGCAGGCCCGACAGGTCGGGTACGTCGCCGGGGCCATGGGGGTCCACGCCGATGGCCACCGAAATGTCGTGGATCTCGTTGTTCGCAAACAGCCGGTCGCGCTCCACCTCCCAGGTGTTGAGCACCTTGCCGCGCAGCGGCAGGATGGCCTGGCTTTCCTTGTCGCGGCCCATCTTGGCGCTGCCGCCGGCGGAGTCGCCCTCGACCAGGAACACCTCGTTGCGGCCGAGGTCGCGGCTCTCGCAGTCGGTGAGCTTGCCGGGCAGAACGGCCACGCCCGAGCCCCTGCGCTTTTCCACCTTCTGCCCCGCCTT